>JABLXJ010000026.1 GCA_013178125.1 Bacillota bacterium
GCATCGAACAATGCCGAGATAAGAGGAGCGGGCCCAGCGTGAAATATCTTCAAGGATGGAACCATAGGAAACACCCCCGCCTCCATTGTACATAAAAGCAGGGGAAAGTACAAGTAAATATATACCAGATAACCCTATAAATGTATAATTGTTACTAAAAATCTCACCTTCACATGTGACCTCAAAAAATGTCACCGCATATCCCTTAGGGGTGCGAAATGTAGGTCGTCAGGATACTTGCCGATCAATTTCGAGAACCAGAGGTGAACAGCGGGAGCCTGCTCCAACCAGGCGACCAGATCGTCTGCATCATACGCGCGGACGTCCCTCCAAACCCCTTCCTGTCGTTTCTGTTGGGCCCATTGCTCCTTATCACCCCATACTCCTGCGAGTCTGATACATAAATAAATCTTTGTCGCTCCATATAATTGTCTAATGGAGCTTTTCCTTACCCTGTGACGAAACATGTCATTTCGTATTCCCGGCAGAAGGAGAGCAGGCAGTATTCCAGATACGGTAGCATGGGATAAAAACAATCTAGCTCGCATGATTGATGCCACGGAGACGGATATCGGAATCGCAAAGGTGGAAGTCTTGAGGGGAAAAAATCGGCCTCCGCTTCAACAGACGACTTCTCATCGACGCCATTAACCAGCCCATTGAGAGCAAGGAGGCCCAAGCTGGGCTCCAAGATGTAGATGTAATCTTCTGCTGCGTTGATACCCTGCCCACCAGAGAGTTGGTGAATCGTCTTGGCTGTCAGTACTATATCCCTGTGATCGACGCAGGTTGCGATATACAGATGAACGGAGAGACGCCCTCAGGAGTTAAAGCCATCGGGGGCCGGGTGATGGTCTTGATGCCCGACGAACCGTGCCTACGTTGTTACGGGATAGCTGGTGCAAACCCGTCTAAGGACGGAAGGCCTCTCAGCAAACAAACGCATCAGGATCAAGGGGGTCCTCCTTCTATGGTGTGCCATATCGGAGTCGTAGCTTCCCTAGCCGTCTGTGAATTCGTTAACTTAGTGACAGATATGGCCCCAAAGAGCAAGAGTATATATCCTACTACTACAGCAGGAGCGAGAAGCTCGACAACGATAGGCATCCTGATCAAGCTATATGGCAGAATGAGTCAAGTCCACATCATTGTGGCCGTCTACTCAAGATGACCTCACTTTGCGCAATTAAATTGCCCGCACAACGAATCAATCATGCTTAGTCATGGCACGACCTGGCGATTCCCCGTCCCCATCGGAAGGCTTTGGCCCATATACCTCTTCTACAATCCTCTCTGCTTCCCGACGGCTAATAAAGCCCCCGGCAGCTATATGATCAAGCTCTAATTCACGGACTCTGTACTCCCACTCTTGACGTGTCATCTCTCTCACCTTTACCTTGAGTTTTATCTTAACTATATGGATTTGAATTGCGGGCTACTACTATCATTCGACGGTATCTGACTATTTCCCTTGTGTTTATGGACTTTAGTTTTTTGACATCCTTCTCGGAATAAATTCCGGGGCTTTCGCCCTGGGTTTCATGTAACCCCTCCATCGGTCGGTCTGCGATAATACAGCCAATATATTCATAGCCTGTAGCTATGGACATCATTGGTCTGTCCGCTGTCACATGAATTTTCATAAAGCGCCTGCATGTTGCGTGGCCACCCACGCGGAAATCATATGATCATTTAATCATCGCCTGAATGTTTCAGCTACGTCCACCACCGCCTCGACAACGTCGCTGACATCAGCATCGGTGAGTCTGGGGTGGAGCGGTAGGCTTATCATGCGCAAGTAGTTCGAGTAAGCCACGGGGAAGTCCTTGGGCTTAAAGCCGTACTTGTCCCGGTAATATGGATGCAGGTGGACGGGAATGAAGTGAACACTCGTCCCAATGTTTCGCGCCTTGAGTTCCTCTATGAACTGAGCGCGGTCTATTCGGAGGGTCCCCAGGTTAAGTCTGAGGACGTACAGATGCCACGCGTGCTCCACCTCGAGGCGTTCAGCCGGAACCTCAAAGTACGGATACTGCGAGAAAGCCTCGTTGTAGCGGCGCACAACTTCGCGGCGACGCTGCTGGAACTGCGGCAGCTTCTTGAGTTGCTGGAGACCTATGGACGCCTGAATGTCGGTCATGTTGTACTTGAAGCCCGGCAGCACTACCTCATAGTACCACGATCCACCTTTGTCGTAGCGCTTCCATGCATCCTTGCTCATCCCATGGAGGCTTATGATGCGTGCCTTGTCTATCAGGTCCGGGCACCCGGTTAGCATGCCACCCTCAGCGGTGGTGAGATTCTTGGTGGCGTAAAAGCTGAAGGCCGTGAGATCGCCTATTGTGCCGATCATCCGTCCCTTGTACCTGGCGGGCAGGGAGTGCGCAGCGTCCTCGACAACAAGAAGACCGCGCTCCTTCGCAATGTCCATTATCGGATCCATGTCGCATGGGTGGCCTGAGTAGTGAACCGGCAGGATGCACTTCGTCCTCGGCGTCAGGTGCTTCTCTATCTCAGTCGGTGATATACACAGCGTGTCGGGCTCCACATCAACCAGGACTGGATGCGCCCCGACGTGCTCTATGACATTAACACTCGAACAAAATGTCATCGGTGTAGTGATAACCTCGTCACCAGGCCCAATGCCCAAGATTACAAGCGCTGTATGCAGAGCAGCAGTGCAAGAGTTCAAGGCGACTGAAGCCTTGGCGCCAATGAATTTCCCGAACTGCAGCTCAAAGTCTCTTGTTTTCGGCCCGGTCGTGATCCAGTCGGACGATAGCGTGGCGGCGACTTCATCTTTCTCTTCATTGGAGATGGCTGGAGGAGAAAATGATAAGAACTTTGAACGCATAATAAGTGCCTCCTTCGGGTTGATCCTAGCCCACAAGCCATTTATGGAAAGTGTGACTAAATGCTACGCACCGGAAACCCACCTTCTGATAAAGTCGCACAGCGTGCAAATTCCTTGTCTGTGTACCTACTTCTACACTACTGACGCCTTGTTGCGCGAACCACCCAAGGGACCTCAGCACCAAAGCCGTACCCACTCCCTTCCCCTGAGCCTCAGGGCTAACAGCTACAAGCTCTATGACGCCGTGGGGAATGCCAGTCAAGGTCGTGATTGTTTTGTCTATTCGACAGGTGATGAACCCACTAGGGTTGGGAGAATTGCCTGGTTCTTCGGCAACTAATATTGTATCTGCACGGCCATCACAGGAGTTTTGCAGCCACCGCACATAAACCTCATCGGCTGCGGACTGATGGATAAGCGGATCGCTGTGAAAATGATCGTGACGAAACGCGCATCTCGCGATATGGCGCAGTGCCTGCACATCATATGGTTGAAAGGGCCTCACACTTACGATTCCGCGGGTCGACAGGATTGCGCGTTGATCATGGTGTAGTACCTCCGGAATGCCTTTAGGCTGAAGCATGGCCACCCCGGCCTGACCCGTGCATGCTGCTATATTTCGGACTAATTTGCCCTCGGCATCAATGGTCATATGCAGAGTAACTATCGAGTCCGCGAGAATGTATCCCTCCAACTCAAGGGTACGCACCAGTTCGATGTCCCTACCATCCACTCTCGCAAAAAGTACTCGTATCCTCTGTTCACGCGCTTCTGCTTCCAGATACCTGACAAGACTCCGCAGTATGAATTCACCCTTGAAAGCGCTTGAATTCGTTCTTTCGCAGGCAATCATGGGGCCGAGCCTTGTAACCTTAGTGCCAAGGGCTTCTGAATCCCACTGAGAGACTTGGGCGCCCGCAACCGCCACCAACTGGTCACTTTCGATCATAAGGAGGCAGGAATCAGGACCGACGCAGCTTTTTCGTAATTCTTCCCTCATGATTGTACACACTCCGCCAGGCCCAAGTCCCGGGACAAATGAAGGATGGGCGGCAGCCCACTGTTGTAGAGGCGCCTCCAATAAATGTAGATCTGATTCTGAAAGGGAGCGTAGTCCCATCATCATCATCATTATTATTCCTCCCCCTCACCACGCAGATCATCTTCAACACTGCCTTATGGCCAGCGAACCTGCATCTCTTGAGATAGAAGAGGCCGATTACTCATTTAGATCCATCTCTAAGTCCTATCGTCTATTCACATTTGTCTATCTGGATGTATTTCCTGCGCAGTGTCTCACCACAGCGTTCCGCCAGGATAATATGAGAACAAAAATGTGGGCATTTTCTAGCTAGCATTCGATCTTCTATGTGGTTCCACGGATTCGGCGTAGATTCCTTCCTTGATTATCACCTTTGCCATAGTACGAACCATAATCTTTAAGTCAAACCATAAGGACATCCGGTCTACATATTCTATATCCAGATGAATGCGTTCCTTCCAGGGCAGAGTATTGCGCCCGGAAATCTGGGCAAGGCCTGTCATACCTGGCTTTACGCTGAGTTTCCTACGCTCCTCCTCTGTATAAAATTCTAGTTGAAAAGGAAGGTCGGGACGGGGTCCCACAAGGCTCATTTCCCCCTTCAAAACATTGATCAATTGGGGTAACTCATCTAGACTGTACCGTCGGAGTATTTTACCAAGACGCGTGATCCTTGGATCATCTTCAAAGGTTTTGAGAGATCCATCCGGATTGAGGACATGGGATTGGTCACTCCCAAACTTCATCGTCCTGAATTTGTACATTCTGAATGTATGGCCTTCCTTTCCGAGTCTATGCTGAGTAAACAGCACTGGTCTTCCATCTTCAAGAGCGATCAAAAAAGAAACGAATAATAAAACCGGGCTTAGGATCACAAGACATATGGCGGAGATAATTCTATCAAAAATTCCTTTAAAAACAGACGTAACGGATAGTTGGTTGTCAAAATCCCTGGGCACAATACCACTTCCTTACGAGATTAGGCGATTCAGACTCACGATGTCGACACGCACGGAGGTTATATGAACCCTGTCACGAACTCGCCCAGAAAACTACCTTTCGTTGCATCTACCAACTATTCCTCCAAAACAATTGAAAATAAATCGATGGAGCACTTAGAGCAATCCTATCTCTTTAGCGAAACCAGTTTCTCGATCAGGCGGTCATAAGCCGACGTGATCAAAGATCGAGAGAGATTCTGCTCAACATAGTGCCGCCCCCTTGCCCCCAATCGCTGGCGAAGTCCCACATCCTCATAAAGCATTACTATAGCTTTAGACAAAGCTTGAGGATCATCTGGGGGCACTGTTATCCCCAACTCTTCCGTGCTCAAGAACTTAGCCAACTCTGAATCATCATCGATAGCCGCCAGGACAGGTCTTCGACATGCCATAATCATCCAGGTCTTACTAGGGATGGAACTATGTCCGATTCCCTTCCGCACAGTAACAAGTCCGATTTCCGCCATACTATAAACTTCAGCGGCTTTTTCTTCAGGCTGAAGCGGATAGATGTAAACATTGGACAAACAAAGCTCTCTCACCTTTTCCTGGATAGCTTCCTTATGCTGTCCATCCCCAACGATAACGAAGACTATCTCTGGATTGTCCCGTAGCGCCGCCGCCGCATTCACAACTACATCAAGATTCTGCGCAAAACCTATATTCCCGGCATACAATACTATAAACTTGCCCTTGAGACCACAGGTAGTAAGGAATTCATTGTTGCATGGAGGAACATAGTCAATTCTCTCAACATCGATCCAATTTGGAAGCACTACTACATTACAACCGGGCGATAAGGAGACAACGTGATCAGCAAAAGACCTAGATATGGCGGTAACCACGGTCGCTCTTCTGTAAGTGAGCTTTTCGAGATACCTTAGACACTCTATCAGCCATCTGCCTCTTAGAATCCCGCTCTTGATTGCAGAATCGGGAAAAAGATCTTGCAGGTTATATATGATTGGGACCCTTCTCATCATAGTGGCCATGCTTACAAATAGTCCTGCAAAGGGAGGACTTGATTGGACAAGAAAAGCGTCCGCCTTCCGGCCAAATCTCATAGATGATACCAGAATCCAAAACGTAAAGATACCGTACTCAAGGATCTTCATCCATAAGCCTTTCCGTCCAGCCCACGGATTCGGAAAACGGATTATCTGGGCTCCTTTATAGAACTCCGGAATGCTGCGATTTTTCAAAAATACAATGCGTGTTTGATTATCGATACCCCTATATGGCAAGGATGTTATGACCGTCACCTTATGACCCGCAAGACACAAATCCTCACATAATGTCGTCATTAGCGGGACACTTGCTGTTACTTCAGGCCAGAAATATGGAGTTACTACAATAATAGAACTCATATTACTTCCCCTATTCTCAACGAGGGTCTTTAGAAATTCGCTTCGCCCTGTCATAGTTGGTACTGATAGGCATGAGCATAACCCCTCGGAACCCAGTCTGATCTACCTGCGTTATTAGTAGTCTAACAACTCTGTGACGGAAAATGGTCAGACCTTCCATAACGATGGTGTAACAATCACAAGTCTGCGCACCGAAGTAAAAGATTTGTATTTCCCTTTCCACTAAGCAGCGGATCTACCAAGTGTTAAGGGGCTGGGTATCCCCTCAGATTGAGACGCTTACTGCAGCCATTCAACCACTTATAACGGCCATAAAAATAACCACCCTTACCGGTGAAGGTCCAGTTATCGTGCAGCATCCACACTACTGATATGTCATATCTATTTATGTGCTCTGTGTTACTATATACACATTGACATAGTAGCCATGAAGGTTGTAAAGGTGCATAATGCCTGGCTTGAAGTTATCGACATACTTGAGTAGCTTTTTGGTACCTAACCATGACGCATCTGCATGAATACCGAGTAGTCGTTGCATGTACCTTTACTTTCCGAATCCCAACCAACGCAATATATGCCAAGTCCTTCTGAGAATTTAACACCTCTTTTGTAGGCGACGGAGGAAACATGCCCAATTTCGAGCAACCTTTTGTGTATGAGACTGTTGATCTTTTCCGGCTGGCTACCAATTCGCCTGTTCGCGGCGGCCATTTTTCGAAGTCCTGCCGGATGGAATTGCTAAGAACTGAAGAAAATCAACAGTCTCGTGTATATTCACTATAATCTTACCGGTACTACCGATTTTGTAAACCGAATTCATGGTCAGTACTCTCATTTTCTCCGCATCACTCTTGCTGCTTTCCCCATACAAACTTGTCCACTATCTTCGCGTAACTCTGTATCAACTTAACCACCTTAACCGACACATTGTCATCATGATAATCGAATGGGAGCACAGTCTTCTCCTTGTTCTCCCACATAGCACGGCATAACTCCACTGCTTGTATAATATCTCGCTCAGCAATACCACCGACGATAATCGTTCCCTTGTCTAGCGCTTCCGGACGTTCGGTTGATGTCCTTATCAGGACTGCAGGGAAGCCGAGTATAGCTGATTCCTCTGACAACGTCCCACTATCTGATAACACACAGAAGGAATTGAGTTGCAGCTTGTTATAGTCGAAGAAACCGAAGGGCTTTAGCTGTTTTATCAAAGGATGAAACTTGAAGCCCCTCTCCTCTATACGCTTCCAAGAGCGCGGGTGCGTGGAATAGACCAAAGGCATACGGTATCGATCAGCTATACAGTTGAGCGCTCTCATAAGCGAGAAGAAATTTCCTTCGTCATCAATATTCTCCTCCCGGTGCGCAGAAACAACTATGTACTTATCAGGTTCAAGCCCAAGTTCATCCAGTACTTCGCTCCTCTGGATTTTCTCCATGTTCTTGTGGAGCACCTCTGTCATCGGCGACCCCGTAACGAATATGTGCTCTTTCCTTATACCCTCAGCAAGCAGATATCTGCGACTATGCTCAGTATAAGGTAGGTTTATGTCGCTAATGTGGTCTACAATCCTACGGTTTATTTCCTCAGGTACATTTTCATCAAAGCAACGGTTACCGGCCTCCATATGAAAAATCGGTACCTTGAGCCTTTTGGCCGAAATGGCGGACAAGCAGCTATTAGTGTCACCGAGAATGAGAAGTGCGTCTGGCTTCTCTTTTGCAATAACCTCGTACGAACGTGCAATTATGTTTCCTATAGTCTCGCCAAGACTTTTGCCAGCTGCTTCGAGATAGTAGTCTGGTTGTCTCAGTCCTAGGTCCTCAAAAAAAACCTGATTAAGGGTATAGTCCCAATTCTGGCCGGTATGGACGAGGATATGCTTGAAATATCTATCACATGCCTTGATAACCTCGGACAAGCGTATTATCTCGGGCCTTGTACCTACCACGGTCATTACTTTAAGTTTGCCCACAGTCTCATACCTCCAGGTAATACGTGTCAGCTCTTTCCGGGTGGAATATCTCATCGGCCCAGAAAAGAGTGACAACATCGGAATTACCTATGTTAGTTATGGAATGGGTGTATCCAGCAGGGATGTCAATAACCCTGAGCCGTTCGCCTGATACGCGGTACTCTATGACCTTTTCACAGCCTATCTTCCTGAGCCTTATAATGGCCTCTCCCTCAATGACGAGGAACTTCTCGATTTTAGTATTATGCCAGTGGTTGCCGCGAGTAATGCCGGGCTTGGTGCGCGAAATGAATATCTGTCCGAACTGATTTGACTTTATGAATTCTACGAGCCAGCCCCGGTTGTCTTGTTTCATCTCTAACTCATAACCAAACCCATCATCCGGCAAATAAGAGACATAGGTAGCATAAAGATATCGCTCAAAATCGCCTTCGAGATTTGGCATCATGAGGCTGCTACGACTTTCAACAAAAGAATATAATGCATCAGCCAGTTGTTGAAGCGTGACCTTGAAAGTACGCGGCACATAGCAGAAACCATCATCCCCAATATGAGCCGAGCCATTCATTGCAGCTATCAGCTCGGCTACCACGTCATCTATATAGACAAGTGTAAGTTCGGTGTCAGGATTATTTATTTGAATAGGAAGCCTTCGGGCAATGTTATGGCAGAAAGTAGCCACTACGGAATTGTAATTGGGCCTGCACCACTTGCCGAAAACATTGGGCAGGCGGTATACGTAAACAGGTACACCAGTGCGACGTGACCATTCGAAAACGGCGTCTTCGGCGGCCTTTTTGCTCATACCATACGGATTGTCCAGCGCCGCCTGTATTGAGGAAGTCATAGCCACTGGGACTCTCCGTCCCACCTTTTCAAGTAACTCAAGCAGTTCTACGGTGAAACCGCGATTCCCTTTATCAAACTCCTCTGGGTTCTGCGGACGGTTGATGCCGGCCAGGTGAAAGACGAAATCGGCACGGGCAGCAAAATCAGCCAATTCCTCGGGGGTATTACCGAGGTCGTAACGCAATATCTCCGTATCCTTATACTGTTCAAGGGCGGCACAAAGGTTCTTACCGATGAAACCAGCAGCGCCCGTAACAAGTATGGTTCTCACGTGTTATTTCCTCCAATCTTCCAGTTCCTGCTGTATGAAGTCAAGACTAAGGAGCTTGTCCTTAATCTGCTCGATATTGAGCCTTTCGGTATTATGGGAAGTGTACTCTGACCCATAGCTTATCTGTTCTTCCCCTTTTATGAAATACCTGTCGTAGTTTAAGTCTCGTGTATCTGCGGGGATACGGTAATATTTCCCCAAGTCTTCTGCATGAGCCATCTCCTCTCGGGTCAGCAGAGTCTCGTAGAGTTTCTCCCCATGACGGGTGCCGATTATCCTAATCTCATTATCGGCGTTGAAGATCTCCTTAATGGCTCGGGCTAAGTCACCAATAGTGCAGGCTGGGGCTTTTTGGACGAAAATGTCCCCAGGGGCCCCGTTTTCATAAGCAAACAGAACCAATTCAACCGCCTCGTCAAGGCGCATCAGGAAACGCGTCATCCTGGGGTCAGTTACGGTCAGCGGCTGGCCAGCTTTTATTTGCTGGACAAACAAAGGGATGACCGAACCACGAGAAGCCATCACATTACCGTAGCGAGTGCCACATATCGTGATCTTCTGGGCATCCACTGTACGAGATTTGGCCACCATTACCTTCTCCATCATCGCTTTTGATATTCCCATGGCATTTATTGGGTATACCGCCTTATCAGTTGAAAGGCACACGACTTTCTTTACTCCGTAAGCTATGGCGGCATTCAACACATTGTCTGTACCGATAATGTTGGTCTTTACGGCCTCCATCGGGAAGAATTCGCAGGAGGGTACTTGCTTCAGGGCCGCCGCGTGGAAGACGTAGTCTACTTCGTGCATGGCAGCAGCAACGCTGTTGTAGTCGCGCACATCACCAATAAAGAACTTGACTTTGGTGCTTCCAATCGCTCTCCGCATGTCATCCTGTTTTTTCTCGTCACGAGAAAAGATGCGGATTTCGCCTATGTCAGTATTGAGAAATCGCCTTAGAACTGCGTTACCGAACGAACCTGTCCCGCCCGTGATGAGAAGAACCTTGTTACTAAACATATTCTTAGCAGCTCCTGTTCAGTCCACGGAGTAAATCGTAGTCGTGCCATAGACCCTTAAAATAGGGGTAGTAAGGTATTGGAAACCTACATCTGTAACCCTTCAACCCCATCTTACATTAAGGTGTGGGATTTGTAGACAATCGGCTCGCATGACATATCAAGGATGACAACATTATCCGACTTTCCGTAATCCGCTTTACAAATCTACTTCCTCGTACATCTGGGAACCGCTCATGGACATCCATATACCCAACCGAACGCATATGGCAATCAAAGCCAATCATATGCCCCAGCCAATTTCCTACCAAATGTCTTCAGCGTATCGTCGACGCATATGGTTATCCTCGGGATTCGAAACGGGTCCGTCATACCATTCGCGGCCCCATACCTTGTGGTAAATGAGGTCGTAAAGCCTGCCCGCCGCATAGCATTCACCACCTCGCGATTATGACGCCCGTATGGATACGCAAAGGCAGCTATACGGTGCCCAAGATGCTCCTCAATTGTCGTTTTCGAGTTGTTCACCTCACGTTTGATCTCCTCCCAGCAGCAATCAGTCAACTTGGGATGACTGACTGTATGTGCGCCGAACTCCACCATTTCTGAAGAATCAAGAGCGCAGATATCAGACCATGTCAGCCACTCGGCTGATGAACCAATAAGGCCGGTGATCAAGAAAACGGCGCACGGTATGCTATGCTTCTGGAGTATGGGCATCGCCCGGTCCAGGAAGCTCTTTTTCCCGTCATCGAAGGTGATCAGAATAGTCCGTGTAGGTACGACCTTTCTTTCGAGAGATTCTGCCAAATCTGAAAGGCTCACGAAACTAAATCCTTGGTCCTTGAGAAATAGAATCTGGCTCTCGAACCTCTCAAGCACTACACTACAGACCGTGTCATAGTTGAGTATAGGCATATCCCCCACAATATCATGATAGCAAAGGACTATACACCCTTCGCGTCTTATTCTAAGATGAGTGCTTAGCGCACCTACAGTCGCTGCCAATGTGTGTTTTGCCACGAGTTTACATTTCAGCCACGACATCATAAGTAGGCCTCCAGCCTCTGAGAATACGCCGTGTTATCCATAAGTTCCCTCTAGACACGCCCCGCAATGCAGCAAGGGGATTAGCAGTTGTTAGCCCGAGCACAAGCATATATATGATAGACCCGATATGTGACCAGAC
This sequence comes from Bacillota bacterium, assembly GCA_013178125.1. Taxonomy (NCBI): domain Bacteria; kingdom Bacillati; phylum Bacillota; species Bacillota bacterium. The sequence goes on from JABLXJ010000026.1 coordinate 11,575, forward strand.
AAAACATAACCAGTTGAACGGCGTATGAGGCACAAATTTATCAAAGAGGTAAAAATGGTTATACATGTAACAAGCGGAATACCTGGTCAGCGACATGCGCCCGCCAGGACTATGCCTGTGAGTCATTCGCGCTTCGGGGACATATAGTAACCCATGATACTTCGACAATCTGCAAGGCAAGTCTATGTCCTCCCAGACATGCGTAATCCCCAATTCTTCGTCGAATCCCCCATACTGAGCGATCGCTTCGCGCCTGTAACAGGCACAGCCCATAAGGAGTTGCGTAGCGGTAGGTCTCTCAATGTCCCTTCGCCCAAGCTGCATGGCCGGGAACCCAGATCGTTGCATCACCCCGAAACCATGATCATGGTTCATTAGGAACATCCTTTTAAACCAGAGTTTTGGGCCACTATCTGATTTAGGGCTCAAGATAAATCCGCCCACACCTACTACATCTGGATGCGACCTAAATGCTTCCATCACTACGGACAGATACGTTCGTTCCAACAGGACATCATCGTCCAAAAAGCATATAATGTCTCCGCGGGATGCAGAGATCCCAACATTCTTCTGCAAGGACGCATTTGACACATCGGAATGGATATACCGCAACGAGACCCCTAGCGTCTCACTTTGGGCCTGATAGCGTGCAAGAACCTCGTAAGCTCGTTGCCCCGTCGAACAATCAATAACGATTATTTCCGTCGGGAGCATTATTTGGCATAGAATGGATTCAATGCAATCTGATAGGGGCTGTGATCGCCCAACTGTCGGAATTATGACCGATATTGTAGGATTACCCATAGGAGATAGCACCTCGCAGACATTCTCAAAGCCCCGACTTCACCGTAGATTCTTCATCGTAGTATGAATATACAGAAATTCGTGTACTAGGATTCTCGGTGGTTTCTCCTAAGCGCTTCCTTATAAAGCTCAAGGTAACTGTCAGCAATGACGTCCCAACTTAGTTCCTCCTCCGCAAAACGCCTTGCTATCATTCTCATGTGTTCGCGTGCGCGGTCATTTCTAAAAAGCATTACCAGCTGTTCAGATAGAACGTAAGCATCCCCTCGAGGAAAGCGTACTCCATTACCTCTAGAAACTAATTCCTCACCGGAATACGCATAACCACACGTAGTGTTATCAGCAATGATAACGGGGAGCGAACATGCAATCGCTTCTCGTATACTGATGGTAGGCCCGCCAGCCCAGACACCCACATCAGCAGCAGAGTAATAGGAAACCAAGTCGGAATGGGGAACAGCACCTATAAAAGTAACCTTACCCTGAAGGTATTCATTGTGCATTATGATCTTCTTTAGATTCCCAAGATAGTCCTCTGGTCCATTCCCGACTATGACTAACCGAGATGGTATGCCAAGAGCTACCACCCTGGCAAACGCCTCTAATAAAATGGGAATATCCTTATCCCGGGTTATCTTTCCCGAAGTCAATATCATTAGTTCCTCATTCCCTATAGAAAGCATTTGCCGGACCGCACACCTGCGCTGGGCATCAAACCTGAATGCTTGTATGTCGGTACCGAGAGGGATAATTGGGATGTCTTCTGGTTTCAATCGAAGTTCCCTACATAAAACATCTCGCTCAGATTCCCCTATTGCCGTAATAAAATCAGCGCGATGCTTCAATAGTGGAGAAACATATAACTGGAATCCCATACTCACCATATTCTTTATCATTGTACCTCTTAGATTTGTATTGTAGTCGGCCACGTGAGAATCATATAAGAGCCCATATCCTAGCTTGGGTTTCCATAAGGCTGTCTGAATCGCTGCTGGATTCCAAAACACATGGTGTACGTGGACCATATCGGGTCGGATACGCTCAAGAAGTCTCCTGAGACCTCTTAAGTAACAGATTACCTTATATTCGAATGATCCTAGCCTATAGGTTGACACATCATTTTCGGTATAGACTCCCGAAGCAACACATCTTGGCCCCAAGATGGGCCGAAGCGTACTTTCATAGTCCTTTTGCGATGGCCACAGGCGGTCTGATGTAATGACAAATACATCATTGCCTTTCCGTTTCTGGTACGGAGCAATATACGATAAATGATAGCCAAGCTTTGATGGGTAGTATGCTTCTATATGTACTATACGCATCGGTACACCACCAATGATCTTCATTCGGGCAGTAAGCTCACGGTCATTGAGGATACTGTACTTACCCCGGTAAAATGGACACGAATTTAGGCGGCTAGGCTCTCTCGTTCATACTCACACGGGCTCTTATACCCCAAAGCAGAGTGTAAACGAATCCGGTTGTAGTAGAACTCGATATACTCGTAAATACTCTGCCTGGCCTCTGCCCTCGTCCGATACCTGGTCAGATATACCAATTCGACCTTAAGGGTATGAAAAAACGACTCCATACAGGCATTATCATAACAGTTCCCTTTTCTGCTCATGCTGGATATGATATCATGTTCCTTGAGAAGTTGCTGATAGCTGTGGCTCGCATATTGACTACCTCGATCTGAATGATAGATGAGCCCAGGTAAGGGCTTACGCCGGCCCAGTGCTTGTTGTAGAGCATCTATGACCAATTGCTGTGTCATTGTCCGGTCCATTGCCCATCCGACGATTTTGCCTGGAATACAGGTCCATCACTGCAGCCAGGTAGAGCCAGCCCTCATCTGTAGGAATGTATGTAATGTCTCCCACCCACACCCGATTCGGTCCACTCACCGTTATCCCTCGGCCGAGAACATTCTCAGCCACTGGATAATCGTGCCGGGAATTCGTTGTGGCCTTGAATTTCCGTTTGGTGCGAGCCTGCAGCCCATTCTCCCGCATGAGACGGGCAACTCGGTTCTTGCCACACTTGATCCCATCAACATTGAGCTTGCGGGTCACTCTAAGGTAGCCGTATAGGTGCCGTGACTTCTCAAAAACCTGTTTAATATGCACAAGGAGCTTTTCATCCTCCTGTTGTCGGCTGCTTTTAGGTCTATCGAGCCATGCATAATATCCGCTCCGGGATACCTCCAAAACCTGGCACATCTTCTCTACCCCAAATTCGGAGCGGTGACTATGGATGAATTCATACTTTATCTGGGGGGCCTTGTGAAGATGGCAACAGCTTTTTTAGGATGGCAACTTCCTCTTCTAGGAATATGCTCGGAAACCCTATCGAAGGGGCTACATCCCACAATATATTTGGGACAATTCCTAAGGATGGCTACAACATATGAAGGCTGTGAAGGTTTTCGAGCAATCTCCTAGTTCAGCGTTTCGGCGTCTCAATCTACGAAGTTCTTCATCCTCTGGCTTTAAATGGCCCTTACCAGGGAACGAGTGTTCTCCGTCCTCTTGATATTTCTTGACCCAGCGGCGTAGGACACTCTCGTGGATTCCAAGGTCCCTTGCTACCGAGGATGCACTACAACCCTGTTCAGTGATGAGGCGTACCGTTTCCAGTTTAAAAGCCCTGTCGTAATTCCTACATTCCCCTGCCATGATGGACACCCTCCTGCTTAGATTATACCCGCCTTTCTATGTGTCCATCAAACTGGGGTAGGGGCAGGTCGAGTAGCCCGGTTTCTAGCATGGCAGTAGGGAAGCTCTCTGCCACCGCGTTATCCAAATCGTCATCGCCCGTACCTATGGAGCTGATAATGCTCGCTAAACAGCACTCACCTTGTACCAGCGTAGGATACCAAATGGCATTCAGCAATCTCTAAGCCGGACCTTGCTGAATGCAAAGATTTCATCCTCGTGTATATCGTCAAGAGCGACTCCACCGATAACATAATCAATCATGGTCGGGGGGATTCCTGTCCCTGGACGTTTGCAGGTGATGTCCTCCGCCGTGATCGTCTGTCCACGTGCGATCTCGCGTAGAGCAACTAGGCTGCGTCTGGCATTCCTCCTCGAAACCTCCTCGGAAGGTAGATAGTGCTTCTCGCACGAGCCTATGATTTTGGTCACAAAATCTAGTTTCCTTATGAAACGCGCTAAGTCATCTTTATCCATCGCGTGGTAGTGATCGTTCCCTCGAAGTGACTTATCATATGTAAAGTGCTTCTCGATGATTCTAGCCCCTAGAAGCCACGCAACCAAGAGTACATCATCCATCCTCTCCGGCAGAGTATGGTCTGAGTACCCAATAACGAGGTCTGGAAATGCCCTGGACATTCCGATGATCATCCCGAGATGCGCGTTCTCGTAAGCAGTTGGGTAGTTGAGAATACAGTGTAATAGCGCGACCTGGGAGTTTCCTAGAGCGTGAATCACAGAAACTGCCCTGTAGATCTCCTCGATAGAGGAGGCCCCTGTAGCAAGCAAAATTGGCTTCCCCTTGTTTGCGATATGTTCAATTAGGGGGATATTGGTAATATCCGCTGAAGCGACTTTATAGGCTGGCACAAACGGCTCGAGAATATCCGCAGATTTCTTGTCGAAAGGTGTCACCAATAGATCAATACCGGCACTCTCGGCTTCGCTTGCGAGCCGCTCGAACTCCAGCCCACCAAAGCCTTCATACTTCTTAAACAGCTCATATTGAGAACCTGTAGGTTCCATAGTCCTGTCCCAGTACGCCGGAGAATTCTTCGAGGCCAACGCCTGTGCCGCGTACATCTGAAACTTGATTGCATCGGCACCCGCTTCGGCCGCCTCCCGAACCATACGACAGGCAATCTCGATACTTCCTTCATGGTTTACCCCTGCTTCAGCGATTATGTAGGGCTTCTGGAAATCATCCCTGGTGATCCTCTTTTTCCCGATTACTATTTCTCGCATCCTTCCACCTCCAATATTCCTGTACTATCTCATAAATAACTCTCCTCAGTCCGCTCTTAAGGTCCACGCCGATCTGAGCATCATACATCTTCTTTCTTAGCGAATCATCGCTGCAGATCTCTAGGACCGAGCGTAATATGTCGCCTGTTGTCACGGTGCAGGCTACTCCGAGATATCTCACTCCACGGTGGTACCTTGCGAAAAGATGTAAAGTCTCTCTGTCGTTTTGAGCTATGCTAACTGTAGGCACCCCCACCGCTGCTAGCTCATAGACAGTTCTTCCGTTCGACGTCACAGCGATATCTGCGTTTCTCATCAGCGCAGCCATGTTGCCGACGCTCTCAAAGACCTCGATTCTCTGCTTTACATCGGGATGTAGTTCATCGATCATTTCTCTCAGTCGGGCGCGAGCCCCAAAGGCTGGCCCAACGACAACAACAACCTTCTCAATCGACGTGTCTCTCAGAATGCGCGGCACTATACTAACCACCCTAAGGGTAAGGTTGTTTTGGTCGATACCCCCAAAAGTTATAAGAAGCCGCCGAGCAGGTACCCTGAATACCGAAGGCGGCTCGATCATAAAATGTGATGATAAGCAAAAGTACTTGTGGCCAAACCGGTGCGTCGGTGGTGGATCCGCGAGCTCGTAAAGATCGTTGAAGATAAGATTTGCATCCGCTGCTCCGTCCCCAAGATCCTCGAAATTTACAACAAAAGTCCCTATATTCTTTAGTTGACGAATGTAGATTGGACTTGTATCAAGGATATCGTTTATAACGATATCAGGGTGAAAGTACTTGATCCTGTTGATAAGGTTTTCACTATCGACTTCCTCGATGTCGTACCCGTGCTGCCTCACGAGATGGATAGCCGCCTCCTCGCTCTCGTAGGTGTAAAAGCGCACTCTATGGCCGAGGAATGCATCGGCCACTGTGATAGCCCGGTAAATGTGTCCCAACCCTATCGTCGAATTCCCATTGACAACGATTGCAATTGTCAGTGTCCTTAGCAAGGATTCGCATACTAGCCAGTCTGTCGGGGAGTCAATGTCTACCCTTTCATCCTCGGAGACACAGTACACAGAGATTCTGTTGCCTAGGCGTGATTCTGCGGTAACAAACATCGACCGAGTTACAACAAAAGCACCTGTTTCCCTGTACTTCTTCGGGAGCCATTGTCGGTTGAGGCGTTGATCATAGTCAGGTACTACCTGATCACCCATCTTTTTCCACATAAGGTGAGTGTCGTCAACAACAGAAATGATCGTATCAAGATTCTGTTGTATCAAAGTCTCGATAGCACAATCGAGCGTCTCAGATCTCAAGAGTGGAGAAGTTGGCTGCAAAGTAACGACGAGATCATATTCCGTTCCCCCTAAGGCGTTTGCAAAATCCAGCGCATCATTAACTACAGGATCCAAGGTTACGGTATCCTCGGCGAGGTACGCTGGACGCTTCCTCGTTATAACGCCAAACTGCGACGCATATCGGAGAATGTCATCGTCATCGGAAGTAACTACTACATCAGTTATGAGCTTTGAACGTAACGCCGTTGTCAGGATATAATATATCAGCGGCTTACCCGCGAGAAGTCGCATGTTCTTTCTCGGAATGGACTTAGATCCACCCCTCGCGGGAATTACGGCTAGAACCTTCAGCACGGTCGGAACCCCCCAGCATAAATTTGGTCACAGTCTTAAGTGGCTTATGCTTCGGTACTTGGCAAGACTGTGTCCATAAACTGTCTTAAACGCTTCTCCCAATCTGACGCCCAAAGATCCTCGGGAACAGGTCCAAAACCCACAGGATCACCCTCCACAATATTCTGAGCGAGCTCTTCTACGGACTCAAAAAAGTGACCGATGCGAGTTGGTATATATGCCCTAGATATAGGGCTGTTCACCACAAATACAGGTTTACCGAACGCGACCGCTTCGAATAGGACGGTTGAATATACTCCTACAACGCACATCGAGTCGTTGAGTAGGGTATATAGTTCCACCGTCTGCACCTGTATCCCAGCCTTGCGACCTAGTAGATCCTTCTGCTCAATAGAGAGCGTCTCAGCCGGATGAGGTTTGTATACGATACTATACTTGGATGGCAGAAGCTCTCGTAGACGTACCGCGAGGGACACAGTCACCTCTGTCACGGTAGGCTGAGAGATAATCAGCACCATATGTTGTCTTTCCGCTCGACCTCCACAATAAATTCCCCGCGCCCCCTTCTCATGAAAAGCCTTCTTCTGTTCGATCAAATACGGATTGCCGATCACTACCTTCTTCACTGGGAATCGCCCTAGTTCTTCACTCCAATAGGACCCGAAAGTCAAGAAGTAATCGGGTAGGTACTCGCTAAATCTGTTACAGTAACCGGGCGCATAGTTATAAGCAGGATGGTATCTATTTACGACGCCATGCTGCGCTTCCACTGTGGTGATGCCGAGTTCCCTACACATCTTGCAGATAATGGCTCTACGGCCGCCATACGAGGCGCAATGCTGGAACAGCAGCTTAGGACGGATCTGTACGAGTAGCCGACGGAGCAGAAAGGCCTCGATGAGGCTCCTCGCTATAAAGACCTCCATAGCGTTTTTCGCTAATCGGTTGACTGCTAGTCCACTCTCTGATAACAAGTTGCACACGTAATTCATAAAATCCCTGATGCGCCTTTTGTATACGAGGTTTATTGGCCCAAGAAGTGTACCGCACACCTTTATCCAATCCAGATCAACCACAGCCGGGCTAAAACGAGGAAGTACATGAGACGCACTCCAGGGGTCCTCAAGAATAATCATGTTCGGAATAACCCTGCGGTAAAAGTCGTAAATGACATCAAAGTATTTGCCCTCAACTACTAACCGCCGCATCGAGGCAGAACTAAGGGCAGCAATGGGAGATTGCCTTACTTGGAAGAGCTGTCTCGGCGAATCAAGCAGCAACGTCCTTAACAAACTTACATACTTTGACACGGTAAGAGGTACTTCTTGCTTACGAACGTGACCCTTGGAGTCCAATAGACGGAAAAGCAATTCGGTCCGAACGATCGGCCACAGCTTGATCCTGCCGATCTCCCAATCTGATAGATCACCTGCATCTTCCACCCCGAGAAATCTGTTCAGCACTTCATCAATCTCCGTGTTAATCTCCATCATGACACCCCTGTTCAAGGTTACTTATCTCCCGGAAGGATTGTGTCCCCACCCAGGCAAAAAATGGCAGATTGCTCCAGTCAAATATCCAAGCTAACGCAGCGAATGTTGCTACATACGTAAACCACAAACTGTTAGTACGAATGAACGTAGCGAAATGTGCCGTGCGCCAATCAAGGCTCAGCAACAAGATGAAAATGAACAATATACATCCTAACAGGCCAAAATCGAGTAAGACCTGTAAGAACACCGAGTGTGTGGATTTCAATTCACCAACGATGAGCTGAAGAGCCTCTCGTGAGGCATTATATCCCGTTCCGAAGACCTGCGACGCTAAGTCTGAGTTCACAAAAGCATCAACAGAGGCGTTCCATAAGCTCCATCTCTTGGTAGTTAATGCGTCCAAAAACTGATCGGCATTCAACGGGTGGCTAAGCCCAACCGTGAACCTTTCAACGACGTTCCCGACAAGAGGGATAGAGCGCAACGTCAGAAAAACAAGTGTAACGCTTAGCGCGATAAGCAATCCAACGGTAACCAGCCCACTACGGTAGGTTCTGCCAGATTTCAAAGAACACACCCTGGTTACGAGGTAGGCCAGGATGAGCACCCCCGCAACCAACATACCCATTTTCGAATATGTAAAGATGGTCAATACAATTAAGGTCCCAGCTAGCACCCTTCTTAGGAGTCTCGACCCTATTGCCCTACTGAACAGAACAACAGTGAGAGCGATCAGCAAGTACTTGGCGAATACGTTTGGATCCGTGAACCCACCGATAAAGCGATACAAAGAACGCCCTCCCACGATGTAGCCGCCCTTCACTAGACCCACCCCTGCAGAAATCAAAGTAGCCAGAACATATAGGCTGAGTACCCGCTTGAGAACCACGCTATCATGCGTGACAAGGGCCCTAATAATCAAAGACGATAACATAAACGCCACCATTCTGACATTCAAGTGACCGAAGATCAGACTGACCACGCACGCATAGACATAAAACACTGCTGTGAGTATCCACACTTGGTCGGGTCTGGGGAACCGTCGGCGCAATAAGTACCTCGCAACAATAGCGAGTACCACAACCGGAACGACCAGTCTCACAACCGAAACCTCGGGTCCCAACAGAGCAATTCCATAGTTCTCGCACACTACGAAAATGCTGAATACGCCCCATGCCGGATCCAAGAAACTTAGTGCACCTACTATGATCCCGTACACAAGTATCCCGACACCGGATAAACCATATATGGGCGGGACCGAGAGACACAAAAATTTCACGATAGTTCCGAAGCAATGTTTCGGCAATCGCAACACAGCTTTTTGATATCTCGAATGACTGTAAGTGACCACCCCGAAAGCCAGCCTACCTTAATTCTTTATAAAGTTGATCCGTTACCGATAGCCGTCTTCGTAGGCGCAAACAAAAGGTCAGACGCGCGGTCCGTCAATATCCGGTTGAGCTCCTCTGGCATCTCCCGATTAAATGACCGTAGCCCTGCCTCCACGTGAGCCACAGGAATATGCATTTCACCACAGCCAGCGCACCGGCCAAGGTGGAATTCGTATCATCGTACACCAGCACCCAATCAGGCTTTTCAGCTAACAAAACCCCTCGAGACCGCTGATTTCTCCCAACTAAATGGGAGCAAGGACTGCACCTTGATAAACGAGATAATGCCATAATCTCCATATAGCCCCACAACATGTGGGATTTGGTGTGTGTTAGCCCGGGTACCCCCTCCCTCCCAGCCCCTCTTAGGGGCCTTGCGGGGAAAAGGGCACACTACTCCCTAAGCCGCTATAGGCTCTGCAAGTGCCGAAACCTTCAGCTCTTGGAGCAGCATGAAGATGCGCTTTATGTTCAAAGCAATTGCCGTTAGGCGTACCTGGAGGTCCACCTTCTTAAGACACCGGTAGATAGCCCTCGCCATGCCATGGAATCTCTTTGCCTCGCCAAACTTCGGCTCTATCCTGGCGCGGATCGCCTTGTCCTTTTGGAAAGCCTTCGTCTCATTGTAAAAAGCCGCTGCCTTGAGTTCCTCGTGATACACGCTAACGGATGCGC
>JABLXJ010000027.1 GCA_013178125.1 Bacillota bacterium
TGGTGTCGCCAATCATGAAATTCACCCAGGGGTGCGTCAAATAATTCACCCACCCCGCGCTCATGTGATTCACCCTCCCGGATGGCACGAATACTTAATTCAAGATCCGGCTACCATCTCCTCCTTTCCAACTGGAAATGAAGACGAAGTGGGATCAGAACCAGCCCGCCCTCGGTCGGGGCGCCGGAGCGGGCGGTAGCTCTTCCCCTCCATCAGGATATAGTGAGAGCTGTTGATGAGGCGGTCAAGGGCCCCTTCTGCCAGGACTGGATTGGGGAAGAGGGCATACCAGTCCTTTGGCGTGCGGTTCGAGACGACTATCAGCGAGCCGCTGCGGTAGCGCTCGCAGACGAGCTCATAGAAGTCCTCGGCCTGCAGTGGGGTGAGATCGCGCAGCCCAAAGTCGTCGATGATGAGCAGATCTGGCTGGAGATATACACGCAAGCGCTTCTCGAAGGTGCCGTCAGCGTGACCGCCGCCGAGATCCGCAAACAGTTTCGGGGCTTTTCGGTAGATGACGCTATAGCCCCTCTGGCATGCAATGTGCCCGAGTGCCTGGCATATGTGCGATTTCCCGACCCCGACTGGCCCGGAGATTATGATCGATTCTTTGCGCTCAAGGTAACCACATGTGGCAAGGTCCCGGATGGTGGCGGCCGGGATCTTGGGGTTATAACCGAAATCGAACTCCGAAAGCGTCTTGATCTCCTCAAACCGCGCACGGGCCACCCGCTGAGCGAGTGCCTGGTTCGCCCGACGATTGATTTCATCCTCGAGTAGCAAGTCGAGGAATTCGAGGTATCCGAGTTTCCCTTGTTGTGCCTGTTCGAGGCGTAAATCCAGTGTATCGAGCATGCGTCCGAGCCTCAGACGTTTGAGTTTCTTTTCGAGTTCATGAGCCTGCATCCGATTCATCCCTCCCGTATATCGCTATCAAGAGCAAAAGCCTCGATTCCATGCAAGAGAGCCCCGGCGCTCCGGCTGGTCTGTTCAGGGGTGGGATCTTCGTCAAGTCCGCAGGAGAGAATGCCCTTTACAGTCTTATACCTGGCATCGCCGAAGGCAAGGGCCCTTGCGCAGGCCCGATTGAGCCTCTCGGCACCGTAGGTGTCGCAAAGCCGTATTACGCCTTGGGCCTGGCGCAGGTGTGTCAGAGTCTCCTCCCGAAGAAGCTCCAGAACCAGCTTGAATACCGAATCTCCCATCTTGTGGGCCTGGCGAATGCACCATTGTGGGGTCCTCTGAAAGAACGCGATCTTATCGGCCGGAAGGTCCTCCGGGTCAGTGTGCCTTCGCTCACCAGGCCTGCGTATATGGGTCTTTATGAGCTCATCCCCCAGGTAGAACTGGACTTTCTTATCGGTGATCCTTACGGAAAGCTCCTGCCCGATATACCGCCAGGGAACCGAATAGAGCACTCGTTTCACCATGCAGTGAGAATCCGGCCCGACCTTGGCGGTCTGCCACACAGCAATCTCCCACCGCTCGGGAAGCGGCTTTAACGCAGTCTTTTCGACAAGGTTGAAGACCTCAATCGGCCTTTGCCTGGTTGTGCCGTGGATCCTCATGCCGGCGACCTTGGTACACCATCTCAGGGCTTCCCGATCAATCTCGGCAAGAGAAGAAAACGTCCGACCTCTGAAGAAGCTTTCCCGTACGTATGGAACGAGCCGTTCCACTCGAGGCTTGTCCTTCGGTTTTCCCTTACGGCACGGGTCTATGAGCACGCCGTAGTGGGCGGCAAGCTCTTCATATGCTCGATTTAGCTGGGGTTCATAGATATCTGGTTTGAGCACCCCGCCCTTCAGGTTATCCAAATTATGTGCCCCTTCTGGTTATGTGGCCATGCCTAGTGCATTCCTGCAGATGAGGCGAAGGACAAGGTTCTTTGATCTTCGCCTCATAACTTTGGGAACATAATTTTTACAGGGAATCAAGCCAAGACAATAGCGTTTCGTCCTCTCGCCAAACTGGTTTTCGGGGGTATCCCCCAGAAGAATCATTCTTGGGTTCGCAAACCCGCAAGGCAGCTTCTTTCATTCGGGTAGTGATCTCCGCGTAACGATTGGTAGTCTCCAGGCTTACATGTCCAAGCCAATTGCGGATCACGTTGACCTCCACCCCTGACTCCAACAAATGCATGGCTGCTGTATGCCGGAATACATGGGGGCTTATTCGTCGGGGGTTCGCTGCTTTCTTATCCTGCCGAAGTGAGTCGGTATGGCGGCGAACGATCTTGTAAATACCGAATCGAGTTAGAGGCTTTCCGCTTTGGGAGAGGAATACTGCGTCATCTGATGCATCTTTCATATGCTTTTGTCGGAGGAGAGTTTTTAGCAGGTTGGTCGTCTCCTGCCATAACGGGCATGTCCTCCACTTGTCTCCCTTACCGTGTAGTCTGACGCGGGGCGAGCCATCAAGGTCAAGATCTCCGACGCGTAAGTCCGCAACCTCCTGCACACGGGCTCCCGTATTGTAAAGAAACATAAAAAGCGCACGGTCTCGCAGTGCATAGCGTCCTTTAGAGGGTAAATGCGCAAAAAGTGAAGAGATCTCTTCGCGTTCCAGGAAAGATGTTTCAGGGGGAGGCACGCGTTTCATGGGAATGGCCGCCACTTGTTCAGAGATCGAAAGCATCTCAGGAATCCTCGTGGCGACGTAGCCGAAGAAGACGTGCAGCACCGCAAGGCGGTGATTGCGGGTTCGAATGTGGTTTTTTCGATCCCTTTCAAGATAATGAAGGAATTCTTTGACCTGCCTAAAGGTCAAATCCTGGATGGAGAGGCGAGTGATTTTACGCCGCATGTCAGATGAGACAAATTGGAGAAAGAGGCGAAGAGTGTCTCGATAACTTCTTATTGATGCCGGACGCAACCCTCTTTGGACTCTAAGGTAGTCTGTGAAGAAAGAGTATGTGATGCGACCCAGATTCTCATCGTTCATGGTGACACCTCCTGAATGGCGGACGCTGCATAACGCTCAAAACGATGATTAGCTTCCAGAAGTAAATCCGGTGTAATGGTCAGGTAGACCGCTGTGGAATTTGGATCGACGTGACCTAAGAAAGTCGCCAAGTGGAGTAGGCGCGTTCCCGGGTCGATACCCGCGCGGTACCAACGGAGCAGGGTACCCACTGCAAATGAGTGTCTCAAATCGTGCACGCGGGGAGGAGACACTCCCTGGGGTATCCGCAATCCAAGCTGGGGAATTAGGGAATGAAAGGTCTGGCTGATGGTGCCGGGGTGTATGGGGCGACCACCACCGAAGGTAAACAAAGGCTCCTCTACCAGAGGTAGTCCGTGTTTCTCTGCCCGTACCCGGAGATACTCTCTGAGAAGCTCTTTCATACGAGGTCCAAAGGGAACAAGGCGACTCTTGGCAAACTTGGTTTGGCGAATGACCAGTAGCGACCGCTCAAGATCCAGATCCTTCACACAAAGCCGGGAGACCTCGCCAACCCTAAGGCCAAGGCCGTACAACAGGGCAAATATGGCCCGATAGGTAGGGCCTCGAAGGGGCGCCCTTGGGTTATCTTTCAAGCTTCCTGCACAAGCCAACAACTTCCGTGCCATGGCGGGCGTGAATAAAAATGGAATCCTCTGCGAGGTCTCTCGCTGAGTTTGCATGTGCAAAGGAAAGTACGTTAAATAGGAGTGTCTTACCAACCAACTGAATAGCCGCCCAAGGACACTGATCAAATGGTTGTAGCTTCGAGGTCTTTTTCGGGGGCGGGAGGCCAGGAAAGCGTCAACAATCTCTGCGGTGACCCCCTCGATGGTTTGCACCTTCTGCTGGACTAGAAATGCATCCAATAAGCGGAGGGCCTTTTCTTCGGTGCGAAAGCTCTGTCCAAGGGCACGCTTGTAAGCGAGGAAATGTTGGATCCCTTCCGCCAGAGGACTTTGGAAGCCATTCCATCCCGATCTCATAGAACCTCCTCCCCTACACCAGAGCCGATTTCTCGAAGGTCCTCCACCGCCACTTTGGCGTATATCTGCGTCGATGCCGGCCTCCGATGGCCCACGTAGTCTCCGATGGCTTTAAGGGAAAAGCCGGCATCAACAAGTCGTTGCACGCATGTATGGCGAAGGGTGTGGGATCCCGGTCTGCCAACAGGGATTCCAGCCTTATGGAGGTAGTGAGATGCGCGGCCGGATACGCCGGCGAAAGTCATGGGTCTATAGGGGGCCAGTCCCCGGAAAAAGATGTGGCGGTCGGGGGTTTTAGGCCTGCCATGTTGGAGGTAATCCAAGATTGCCTCTCCCACGACAGGGGACAGAGGGTATGCCGTGAAATGGTCGGCCTTCCGCTCCGGCACACGGAGCCGCTCTCTTCGCCAATCAATATCATCCAAGGTCAAAGCGGCGATCTCCCTTCCCCTAAGTCCATAGGTTACCAACAGGAGTAGGATGGCGTAGTCTCGTTTGCCGATAGACGTCCGGCGGTCGACCACTTCCAGCATACGATTAACCTCATCCCAGGTGATGGAGCGCGGTATGCTCGATAAGCGATACAGACGAGGAGAGTCTAAGGTGTTGCTGAGATCTTTTGCTAAGCCCATTTTCCGCAGTAGGGGTAGATTCAATTAGGAGTTCATTGTGGCCGATTTTTGCGCGGCTACGGTTGAGGTGGTTGATATTCACCGATCAGAAGTCCGAGCTTTTGTAGGGTCCGGTAATG
>JABLXJ010000028.1 GCA_013178125.1 Bacillota bacterium
AACTGCATGAGATATACCATCTTCTGGTACTTTAAGCGCTCCCTAAAGCTGGCCATACTGAATCCGCCAACTTCCTTAAGGCAAAGCTGCAAAGCTATTAGCTGTTCGTCCACTTTTTCCCCCTTCCCTCCAAATTTTTAATCTTTAAAGACGAAAATAAAGCTTAATTAATCGCCTATTGATTTTATGATCCTAAGGATAGAAATAGTAACCTGAAAATATATTCGCCACATATGAAGAAATTTCCTGCAATAAATTAAAAAAACTTGAGTCCTATTATATCATCCGGATCCGCTACCACTCCTGGATAAATTTCCCGCACTAATGAAACCACCTTTGCCTCCTGCAACGCTATATACTTCCAAGCACTACCTGGTATTATTCTACGAAGCTCGCTGAAACTCCATCACCAGATGCAAAAGATCTGGCCGAGTCCGCTGGACACTATACTCTATCCAGATTCAACTACCCTGCCGGGAAGTCCCTTACATCAAAAAACGGCTCCTTTTGCCTATCCTCCAATAGACAAAAGAACCGTCCCCTTGTCTCCCTGTTCTTTCATAAGAAAAGATCCCCTTAAACTAAAATAACGGGAACAGTTCACTCCGAACAAGTGTTTTATAAAAATTCTCTGCCTGATCCAAAAAATCCTTCTTTCCGGGAAAAGTTTTTTCAAGGTTTTTCACGTCCACCTGCCACGCCACGTTCAGCGCTATCTTCACTCCCGCCCGAAATCTTTCAAAGCGCACAATGTCATCTTCCTGAGAACCATCCCCTTGTTTTATTGTTTTAGAAGGATTTAGGCAATTCTTTATCCTCAAACTCTTTTGCCTCGCCGCCACTAAGGGGAATATACCAGCGGCGCCTGGTTTCCTTCCCTCCTTCAATAGGAAACCAGGCATACTGCATATCCCGTTGCATTCCAGGGGTGACATGCCAGATCAGGTTGCTCAAAAAATAAGCTGGCGCAAGGCCTTCTAAATCGTAGGCATGCCAAACTGGACCCTCGACAGGACTGTTAGCCTCTGTCCCATTTTTCCAAAAACGTATAAATTTACTGGCCCCTCCGGATATACAGTTAACAGCCCGTAACATATCTTGGTTAGCAGCGACCCTACATGCTTCAAGAAGCGCTTGATAGCCAACGGAAATATCATCATAGATAAAAAGTCCAGCCCAACAATTTTCGCCCCAGCAATTTTTTTCATTGCGGATCCTTTGCGCGTCTTCCCCAAGCTTTTTTAACGCCTCTAAGAGTTCATTCCAAGAAGAAATTTTTGTTTTAACTTCGATTATGGCTTTTACTGCATCAGGCGTAACAATTACAAATTCGCCATCTTTAAAGAGTGTTGGCTTTAATTTGGAAGTAATCAATATATCAAGTTGCTTTGAAGTTTGAGAATTACCGCTTTTGTAGCATACAAATCCCTTGCCAACAAGAACATTTTCAGGCAGATAGTTGCGGAGTGCTTTACGAAGTACAGCCTCTTTATGTTCGCCATCGCTCTGCCAATGCAGGTTTCCTATTAGATCACGGACACGGTTTTTAGTTGCCTCCAATTCCCTGGCTATAGATCGATGGTAATTAATCAAATTCCTTTCGATCGCCATCATAATCACCCCTCTCGATCATAATCTCGGAGGAATCCTTACCCCGGCCGGCCAGAACCTGGCCTGGTCTTGATCCTGACTTTTGCAAACTCTCTCATATAATAGCTACAACCGATAAACCTTAGAAGCCGAAAAATCTGCAAGAGATAACCTGATAACGGTTGATCAATGGTGGCATCTAGACATCTAAATAAGAATATTGGATAAAAAGACATCCGCAGGTCCCCTGCGGATTTTTTACTTCGTTCGCTCAATTCAATTCCGGTACAGTTATTTACCTGTTTCCATTTCTGTTTCTTTGCAGGGCTTTGGGCCGTAGACCTGGGCGATGATCTCTTCCGCTTCCCGGCGGGTGATGTGGCCGCCGGCGGCTAGGTGGTCCAGCTCCAGCTCCCTCACTTTTTTCTCCCATTCCTCTGCAGTTAGGGTCTTTTTAACCATCGTTTCACCCCAATCAAGAACTCTTAGATTCTGACAACCTAACGCTTGTAGGTTTCTGCAACATCGAGCACAGCCTCGATGACATCCTCTACGTCTCTGTCCGACATGCGAGGGTAAATCGGAAGGCTGATCATCCGCAGGTAGTTCGAGTAGGCAACCGGGAAATCCTCCGGCCGGTAGCCGTATTTATCGCGGTAGTAAGGGTGCAGGTGGATAGGTATGAAGTGAACGCTTGTCCCGATGTTTCGGGCATGAAGTTCTTCGATGAACCTGTTCCGGTCGATACGCAGAGTTTCCAGATTCAAGCGCAGCACGTACAGGTGCCAGGCATGTTCCACGTTGGGCCGCCGGCCTGGAATTTCAAAGTAAGGATAATGGATGAAGGCTTCATCGTATCTCGCTGCAATCTGCTTCCGCCGCTCTTGAAACCCAGGAAGCTTCCTCAACTGGTGCAGACCAAGAGAAGCCTGGATGTCCGTCATGTTGTACTTGTAGCCGGGGTATACCACTTCATAATACCAGGAACCTTCCTTCCCGTAGCGCTTCCAGGCATCCCGGCTCATCCCGTGCAGGCTTAGCACCCTCGCCCTTTCAAGCAAATCAGGGTCGCCGGTCAACATCCCGCCCTCGGCGGTGGTGAGGTTTTTCGTGGCGTAAAAACTGAAGGCGGTCAGGTTCCCCGTACTCCCGACCATCTGATCTTTATACCTGGCAGGAAGGGCGTGGGCCGCGTCTTCGACGATAAAAAGACCGTGGGAACGGGCAACCCCGGTGATCGCATCCATTTCACACGGGTGGCCGGCGTAGTGAACCGGCATGATGCACTTCGTTTTCGGCGTAAGGGCCCTTTCCAGCAGGTCAGGAGAAATATTTAAAGTATCAGGCTCCACATCCACGAGGACCGGCCTCGCCCCCACATGCTCGATGACGTTGACCGTCGCGCAAAAGGTCATGGGCGTTGTGATCACCTCATCCCCCGGGCCAATGCCGAGCACAGCCAGGGCCAGGTGCAGTCCTGCAGTACAGGAATTTACGGCCAGCGCATCCGTAACTCCCAGGAACTCCGCAAACCTGGATTCGAACAACCTGGTTTTGGGGCCGGTGGTAATCCAGTCAGAAGAAAGGGTATCGCTGACTTCTTCGATCTCTTCACCGGAAATGAAAGGGGGAGCAAAGGGCAAAAAATTGGAGCGCATAAATCAAGCCTCCTGACCTGATCAAAAAAGTAGAAATAAAACTCTCACCCGCCGGATTCAGAAAAATTTTTAAAATTCATGTCGACACCAGTCTTCAAAAACTTTTCCAACAGAAGTTTTTTAATGCCGGGTTCACGGGGTAAAACTACAGCAACCAGTGTTAATAAAATCAAAACCAAATCGAAAACAAGAGACTGGTTGCGAACATAGGCAACATCGCAACGGATCTTCTGGCGCATCAAGACGTCAAGGTAAAACCGCTCCGGGTCCGGACCCTCAAGCATCTCCTCTTCATTCCTGAAAAGCAACTGCGAAACCCCCGTTACTCCAGGTCTCACCGAAAGCACAATTTTTTCCTCATCGCTGTAAAATTCAACATACTGCGGCGCCTCGGGCCGGGGACCGACAAGGCTCATCTCCCCTTTAAGCACATTATAAAACTGGGGCAGCTCGTCCAGTTTCCACTTGCGCAGGAACTTCCCTACCGGCGTCACCCTGGGATCATCCTTGCCTGTGATGGCCGGGCCCTGTGCAGAGCCGACATACATGCTGCGAAACTTAATAATTCGAAAAAGCCTGCCGTCTTTCCCGATCCGCTCCCCCCGGTAAAAAACCGGGAAACCCGAATCAAGAACCACAGCAACCGCAATCACCACAAAGGCAGGAAAAAGTAATATCAATATCCCCAACGAAACAATAATATCAATAAACCTCTTTATCATTATGAGTTGGAATTCCTCTCCCCAGGACCTTTTTTTCAAATTCGCACAGCCATCGTTCTACTAAAACATTCCAATCCAGCTGGTCTTCTGCAAACTTGCGCCCTCGCCGACCCATTAAAAAAGCTTCCTCCTCATGATCAGCCAGCCAAATTATTGCGTCGGCAAGTACCTACTCATCTGCGCGCCTTCTGCAACGACGCATCCACGACCCAACTCCACTCTAGCACCGATATAGGGGGAATAAACGGTGCAGTCCGTGATTTGCGCCGGATGAGCCACTGTTTTATATACCGCTTCAGCCCGGACGGTACGTAGTCCATAACACTTATCATACCTAAAACCTTCCTAACTTATCGTGTCGAAGAAGGAATTCAAGAACCAACGCTCGAACCGCCACCTGATCGGGCCAGTCTACTGAAGCAGCCCACTGAAGGTTGCCGCGGGCCAAAAGCGTAGAGAGTACGGGCATCCATTCGGAAGGGGAGGTCCACGGGACGTGCCAGTCCCGCCGAGCAAGCTTCTGCATCAGCAGGGCTGCATCGGAGTATAGCAGATTAATCAGTCTCCCGGAAGGCTTCTTGCGGGTTCTAGTCAGCGGCGAACGTGCTCCCTGAGGGTAATGCTTAACGAAAGCCCGCTCGTAGGCAACCCCAGCGAGTATGCTCCCCAGTGGCAGGGTAAGGCCGTCAATGATGCTCTCTAGTGTCAAGGTGGGGGCAAGAACCTTAATCCCTTGGTCGAGGTAGACAAGGTTACTGTTCCAAGTGTAGCTTGGTTGACGATATTGAATGCTCCACAGACGCTCGGCGGTAACCGGTCCCAGCGGTGGTCGACTGCCTCGTCGAATACCTTTCCCGCATTTTGGAGAGGCCTTTCCCATTCCTTCCGGCCCACCGCCCAGCCCCAATCACCCAGCTCAGATGCGGCTACCCAGGCGCTCTTCCATGTACGGCAGTACCTTCTCCACATACGCACTGCCTTAGCAGCTTTAACCATGTTCTTGATCGAGCAGTGGGAACCCCAGACTACATCGCCTCCGGCTGCCACCATCGTATAGTTAATGCCCAATCTCTCCTTCACATCACGAGCTACACTGGCCAGACCAGCCATCGAAACCGGCTCCATCGGGAAGTAACGGCTGAGGAATCCCTCCACCTCCCCTGGCTCATACGGAAACTCAAAATAGTGCCAAGCCGTATTGAAGTGAGTTGCAACATCTCGGGCGATAAGCACGTCGCTTACATGCTCATTCACGCCATAGGTGTAGGCAACGCATTTAACCCCCAGTTCACAAACGCTTCCCAGGAGGAAACGGGAGTCAAGTCCGCCGGAGAGTGAGATACCTACGGTCTCCTCCCTATTCAACCCCTGTAGTACCTTTTCCGTCGAGAGCCTCCATGTACGGTGAATCAATTCGGAATGGGGCTCCCCTGCAGCATCTATCCGTTCAAGCACACGAGCTCCCAGATCGAAATAAGGGCGGCAGGCCACGCCAGGTTTACCCGGGTCGATACGAATGACGGTCCCAGGCGGGCAGCGCTTGACCCCTGCGAAGAGAGTATGGGGCTGAGGAATGTATTCGAAAAGGAGATACAGCTCCTGGGCCACCTGGTCGATGCCTGCACCGGCGACTCAGGCAACCTCAGACATGTTCAGGCCAATGACTATACTGGAATCACCCACATGGTAGAAAGCGGGTATAGTCCCTAAAGGATCGGATACAATGCTGACAACATCGTCGACCGCCACAATCAGATAAGATCCGTCCGTCACCCGATCCTCCTGGAGGTCCTCCAGGATCCTCGCAAACGAGGCGCTACCATTCGTCCAATACGCCACTCCAAAGAGCTTATGTTCCCCCGGACGCACAATCTCTTCCCGCTTCGCCCCCTCTGGCTGCTGACAAACCACTCTGAGGCCCTGTTGACCCTCAGCTAGTCTTTCTATCTCCATCAAGAAGCCCATGCCATGTCACCTCCCATTGCATTAACCTTCGACTCATCGATGGCTCTTCAAGGCTATGTCCCACCCATTCAGCTGGTTTCCCAATCCATCTGTGCCTCTAACACGCGCAATGCCATAACCGACAGCCCATACAAAGAACGAACTCCGCCTATACCTCCGACCCCACCTGTGACCACACCGTGTTTCGTCGCTAGATCTTCATGGTCAATAGCTCATTGACTCTGATCAAGTTTCCGCGCCGTAGTTCTCGCCAGAACTTTAGGACGTACAGGTATGAACGGAGATGCGGCCCGAGAGGATAAGGATTACCTTGATACCCGACCAGCGTAGCTCCAGCTATGGCAAGGGTGTACGCTGCTTCGCTAAGTATGAAACGCCACAAACTAAGGCCCAATCGGCGGTTTTTGAAAAAAAAGTAAACGTCGTAGAGCGTTCGCATGAGCGCCAGCCTATCGGCATTCAGCCGATTTGCAGGAGCCTCAAAATGAGTCAGGCGCGCTGCAGCGATGCACCACAATAAATCCTTGCCGGTCTTCCCTACCCTGAACGTGAAGTCAAGGTCTTCGTCCAGTGAGTAGCTGACCAGATTACTGTCGAATCGGTTGGCGACGAAGACATTCCGCTCTACCATGAAGCCGCAACCTGTCGCCCATTCGGCAGGCAGGTCGGTCGTCACCCGGGTGTCCATTGTCGTCTTGAACGACGGCATCACTCTAAAGCCGGCACCTGGTCCATGATAAGGCAAGCCAACTAACTTAGCGAAAAAGTTGTATGTGGATGGTGATGGCTTGAGGTTCTCGATCACCCCGAACAGGATTTTGGCTTCCGAGTGCCGCTCAGCACCTCGCAGCAACTCCTCAATGTAGGTGGGGGACAGCACCACGTCATCGTCAAGAAAAAGAATCCAGCGTGTAGCAGCATCCGCCGCGTCAACTCCCACATTCCGGGCATTGGCAAGAGAGCGCCAAGAAACACGCACATGCTTCAAGGCAAACGGCCACTCCCGGCTCCCGCACACTGCCGCAACGCCATCGACACCGCTTTGATCGACGATAATCACTTCCGCCGGGCGCCGCCGTTGTTCTGCAAGCGACGTTAAGACGTTGCGCAATTCCTCAAGGCGCCCGGTCGTGCAAACTACTACCGAAACCGGCGCCAAGCAACCTGCTGGTTCAACCTGCATGTTCGGGCGCACCTCCCCACAGATGGATCAGCGCTTGTACCGTCTGCTGGACGCTGAATTCTTTGGCGACCCGCTTCCAACCCTTGTACACGCATTCCTCGTACAACGAAGGTGACGTAAATAGCTTCTGTAGCGTATTGGCCAAGGCCTGGGGATCTTTAGGTGGAACCATCAGACCGGCACCTCCGTCAAGCAATTCCCTAACCCCCTCGAGCGCCGTAGCTACCACGGGTACGCCAGCAGCCATGGCTTCCATCAGGGTTACCGGGATCCCCTCGACCAAGCTTGGCAGCATCACGACGTCCAGCTCGCGGTAAGCTTCAAGCATAACTTCATGTGGCACCCGACCGTGAAAGCGAACTACTGTCCCGAGCCCCAATGAGTCAGCCAAGTGTCTCAGAGCAGGACCAGTCGGACCATCGCCGTAAAAGTCAAGTTCTACCTTGATACCCGCCAGTCGAAGGAGAGAGGCAGCTTCCATTAGGTAGCGGTGCCCCTTGGACTCGATCAAATTTGCAGGCAAGCCAATTCGGTAAGTTCCCCCCTTGCTAGTTCTTCGCCGCCTCGGAGGTTTCGTCGGTACCCATGTGCCTACATGGATGACGTGAACCTTATTCTGTAGCGAATTCCCCACCCTCTGGCGCACTGCCGCGGCACCGTGCTCACTAATGCAGCGGATAAACTTCGCGGTAGTAAGCTTGCAAGCAAGCCCCGTCTCTGCCTCGAGGTCCCACCGATGACCAGTGAAGCTCCATGGCACACCGGTTAAACGGTGCACGATATAGGCTACGGTGGCTGGTTGTGTTGCCCAATAGGCGTGAATGTGATCGGGTGCCATACGTCGGGTGGCTGACGATACGGCCAGGGCTTTTGGAATCACCTGTAGATTGCGGAGCGCATTTCTTGTCAACCCTGACGCCAGGACAACAGAAAGGCTGGCAGTCATTACCTTAAATGGGTGCAATATGAATTCCTTCACTGCCAGGCGAAACGTTTTTCTTCCAAGGAGCGGCAGGCAAATAGACTTTCCCCGCCAAAAATCAACCTCCTGACTGCCAGAGGGGGATTGGCTCTTCTCCACTCTCACTGGCACAAGTGTAACCTCATGCCCTTGGGCCTTGAGTGCATTGATCTCCGGATATAGAAAATACTCACCGGCACCCCACGGGGTACGCTCAGTTATGTATAGTACATGCATTAGACAACGCCTCCGCGGCCGCGGCGCACCTGTAATTCAATGGGCTGATACTGATGTTTCGACTTCGTATACGCCTGCCGAAACGTCGCCGCCATGACAATTAAAATCCACGGCGCGAGATAGGCATGCGTATAACCCCACAACCAAGTAGCGGCATCTATCCTCATCGCCGCAAAAGGTAACAGCGGGAAGGATACGGCGTATAGCACTATTGCGCACGGGTTCTTGCTACCCTTTGCTATGGAGTAAAGTAGCCCTGCAAACGCGCCAAGAGCGGCCAGGTGGAAAAACACTCCCACTATTCCGAGGTTGGCATAACCCTCGGCCGCAGCGAAGAAACCAAATCCTCTCATCTGCGCCCATAGACTAGGATAGAAAACCTGCATCCGCCATACAGATAACGGCGTGTAGGACACCAAACGGTTCAGACCCGGGATTGTGTTCAGGAGAGCATTCAGGTACGTTCCTCCGAATTGATACTTCCATCGGCCATGGGAAAGCAGCAACTCCTGCAAAGCGCCGCCTGGGGTCACGAATTCGCCCCATCTCCAAGGCAAAAGTATTGTGGGCGTCTCTAGGACCCGGGCAAGCCCCCTGGACATGGCGGTCAATGCTCCGAGTGGAAGATATTCGCGAGCTACCGCAATGTATTGTGCGATAACGAAGGATATGACACCACCCGTCGCGAGAGTAACAATAGAAACCCGCGGCCTAGACGGTCTCGAATAGTACCACAGAATTGCAAATACAAGGGCAATATTGATAACCACACCACGGCTCCCGACTACCAAATTGGTGATCGCCCAAAGACAGCCTATAGACACGCCTAGGGCTCTCTGCAGCCGCGAACCATACACGGCCGACAACACGCTAAATAACCCGAGCCATTCCATACCGGGGCCTATGATTTCGCCCTCGCTAACCACCCGCCAACGTTCGCCCCCATACCCAATCTTCAAGAAGCCAGAAACACCGCCAAAGGCCGCGAAAAACGTCATGAGTGAGAGGGCGGCGCCTAGACCGGTGAGCCAAATACCCAGCTCTAGATCAGACCGATGAACGATTGGCAGTCTCATCTTCGGTTTGAGAACTCTAGCCACCATCACATAGCCGAACGCTAAACCTGCTAGCCCAACCAGACATACTCCCAAGTAAGTCGAGTACTCAGAAAGCCGGGCTCCTTGTACTACAGCATGTAGTGGATATCCCAGCGCATACAGTAGGTAACTCACCACAAGAATCGGTCCGAGCTCTCCCGCATCGCGATGGTATAACAGTAGTACGAGACCTATTGTAGCCGAGACTAGCAGGAACAGATATAGCCCAGCAACTCCATCACTTGATACGATGTAACCTATGTACGTTCCAACAATCCCGGCAAAAGCTATTGCGCTAAGACTAAGCATTCTAACCAGCTTCACTAGGTATCATCTCCAAAGACTGATTCCGCGGTTCGCACAAGGGTTCGCGACCATGGAAGCGATAGCATGCAGTTAGAGTACTATCCTGATGATCCCGCGCGCAGCATTTGGGCAATCCAGTTTCCCCAACGGCATCGGATGGCTCGTGGTAGGCGTCTGATGCATTCAAGAACCGCTCGGGGGTGGTAACACGCGTACACCGCAGCTTCCCACAGGCGGTAGCCCCGGACTAGGTCGACCAGCCGCAGGAATGCCTCAAGCGATCCCAGTCTTTCTTCTAGCAATTCGAAGTATCGCCGTTCTTCCAGCCTAAGCCGATTATCCTCCGCGAGTCTGCGATAGACGACACGCAAATCCGAGAACTTTGTACGGTCCTGACTGAGTGAAGTCGCCCTGACCCGATACATATAGCCTGGGTACTGTAACAGTCGAAGACGCAGTCCGGCTTGGAATAGTCGGGTGTAGAACTCCAGGTCTTCGCCCAAACGAACATCTATCGGGAAGCGAACCCCGCTTTTCTTGACCACCATACTTGGTACCAAAGGATGTAGGTGCGGGCAGCCTGCTTGTTGATACTGCAGTAAGTTCAAGTCCAAATGCTCTAGGTGGCCAAAGTTTAGCTTGAAAGCAGCGAGGTGTCGCTGAACGCCCGTAAGGATTCCTGGTTGATCGGGACACACTCATTCGTCATCTGCGACGAAGAATCCCTCTCCTGCGTCTGCGATGGCCGCCACAAGCTTCTCCACACGATCCGCCTTCATCTGATCGTCGGAGTCGACAAAGGCCACCCAGCGCCCCTGAGCCGCTGCCATGCCAGTATTTCGTGCGGCGCCCGGCCCTCGGTTCCGTCCATGCCGCACTAGCTTGATCCTTTGGTCTGCGAATGCCTTGACCGCGTCCACCGTCCTATCAGACGAAGCATCGTCCACGACAATGACTTCAATCTCGGCATAGGTCTGACTCAATACCGACGCAAGCGTTTCCGCTATATAGGCCGAGGAGTTGAACGTTGGAATAATCACCGATACCAATCCTCGTACGCTACGCATTAAAGAGAACTTCACCCCCGTCTTCACAAACTCGAACCCTATCCTTGAGCCAAGGCCGACGTTCTAGTGAAGTTCGACAGCACCTGGACACACAAAGGGGCTGAAGTGCAGTAATGACGGGCACTCTGGCCCCTGGGTCGGAAAAGCGCGTGTATCTAGGATGTCCTAGACACTGGTTGGGCTGGGAGTATGTCCTATACCCTCGGCGGCCCCTTCATGCGAAGGGCTTTGAAGATCTCGGCCTGCATCGCTGTGGTCTCGGTTTTCCTCGTCGCAACGGCTTTTGGTACCTTGAGCTCCGTAAGGTGCATCCTCTCTAGCTCGCGACGCATGTTTCGCCAGGTGTCCTTCGCGCGGGTGTCGGCCACGCGAACAAGTAATGGGGCAAGCCAGCAGAGCATCACGCGAGCCCTTATCCTGTCATCGAGCCGGTGGTACACCGGTCGCATCTCGGGCGTGCTGTTGACCACCTCAATGAGCTGTTTGTACCCCGACCCCACATCCCCAGCGGAGAGGGTATCGTCCGAGGTCCGAAGGAGATACTTCCCGTGCAGCTTCTCTTCTTCGCGGATCTTCTCCTCCTAGTCTATCTTTGGCAGCCCCTTCTTCGTGTCCTTATGGTACCTCCGATACCTGGGGCTTGCGATCAGCGCACAGATCCCCTTTGTGTGCTCGGACTCCGGAGCATTCTCAATGCTGCTGAGTTTGTCCTTGAGCTCAGCGATGATCTCACCCTTTCGCTCTTTGTCACGCTTTGCCTCTTCGGGGTTTCTCACGAGGATGTATCTTGTCCTCGCTTCGCGGTCCCCGACGGTGATCTCTTTCACCTCGGGATTGTCCTTGACACGCGAGTACGGCCCCGGCCGGGATAGAGCCTCTCCAACCTTCTCCACGCCCTTTCGCATGGGCTCGCCTGCGATGCGATGTCCCCCCGCCCTCTGGAGATACCTCAGATTCTCCTCTGACGCAAACCCAAGGTCCACGACGGAGATCACGCGCCCGAGCTTCCAACCGACAAGATCCTTCTTTACCTCCTGGATGACCGACATATCAACCGTGTTGCCAGGTCAGCACCAGCATCTTATCGGTATGCCTTCTCTCGTGACTGCAAGCCCGCTCACCACCGGGGGTAAGTCCTCCCGTCGGTCCTTGGAGTTGCTGCGCCGCCGCAGCGAACTCCTTGTATGGTCCGGCTGATCCTCATCCTCATCCTCGATCTCACAGTACATCGACGTCGTATCGAAGTACAGCAGGTCCACCTCGAGGTTGAGAAGGTTGGCGCACGATGAGAACACGGCCCATTGCAGCTGTTCGGAGGACTCGAGGAGAAACTCCATGGCCCGGTATAGCTGCTGTACCTGGGAGGACGGAAGCGCGGGTATCACCACGCCCTTTTCCACGTACTCCTCCATCGCAAGCTTCCTTGAAGGGTTAAGCGCCCTGTCTGTCACCATCCCGAAGATAGCCCTCTCGACCGGGGTCATGAACTCTCCCGAGCTTGCCGCTGATAAGAAGGCCTTGTCGATACAAGTGAACTAACGTTAATCCCGGTGGTATTCCCGTTCTCCCATTTTGCACGCAGAGGGAAATCCTCTTCCTCTGGGATGAAAGCGGAATCTGGATATAGGTGCACACTTGCCAAGCTCCATTTTGCAACGCTTCGTAAGTAATAGATTCCCGCACGGCAATAAGGCTCGAAAGGCCTCAGATCCCTTTCCATTTGAGCATTGAGCACCAATCGAATTTGGCTCGATTCATGCTCCCCAAACAACCAACCTTTTACCGGCAGCTCTGACGCATCGGTCAACCACGTAAAGCCAGTGCGGAGTCCCGCAGCAGTAATTGTCTCCACTTATCGATAAACACACATCAACCTTCCCGACGTAGTCGACAGTGGGGTATCCGGCAAAACGATAAGCTCGGACATGATCACGCATTATCCTCTTGTAGGACTGAAGCCGGACCCAACTCGGAGTCCGCCTCCTAATCTCTCCATACCGCCTAACGTAATCTGAGATATGTGGAATATGTGCCTCGACATCCTCGCTCACGTGCAACGAGGCAAGCACTACCTGAACCCCGCCCCCAAATGCCTGGCGAAGAATGTTGATCGTGCTCCTCGCAATCGCTTCGCATCCGCGATTGGCGCTACCGCCATGACCAAAAAGCAACACCTTAGGGGTCCTTCTATTCATGAGAGCGCCTCCTCCGATAGATACTGGAATCTATACCTCCAATACCCAGCACGACGGCTGATATTATGGGTTCGGGCTGGAACGAACAGAACAGCCCGGCAAACCTATCACTCGATCACATAATCGCTATGGGTTCCGAAATGCCGACATTAAGGACGAAACGATGGCATTTCTCGCTTTCTCCACTAGAACATCACCTTCGTAGCCTGATCGCGTTTGAGAAGTCCCGAAATGTGCGAAACCCACACGTCGTACGAAAAGTGATCCCTAGCATACCTCCAGGCTTCAAGTCTTAACTCGTTGCCGCATGACCGACACATCGTGAGGGCGTCGGATATTTGCATGGCGACGTCTTCGCGGTCTCCTGAAACACGAAAAACAAAAGGCTGGCGCATCGTTTCAGGATCTTCCTCATACCCTACTATGCACGGCAAGCCATGAGCTAGGTAACTCCGTACCTTTAGGGTTGCGGCGGTGCGTAGACCCGCCCTCTCGATTGCCAAAGAGCCGATACCGAGGTCGACGGTAGTTAATGTTTCTACAAGTTCGTCTTCATTCACCCAACCCACAAACGTGACTTGCTTCTCCAGCCCGAGCGCCTCGACCTGTTCCCGGATGGTGCTCTCTTCCGGTCCGGCACCGGCCAGCAGCAGGCGCACCCCACGTAGAGCCTCCGTGGATAAGGCGTCGAGCAAGAGATCAAGGCCGTGCGCCCGCCGAAAGGTACCAACGTAAAACAGCGTCGGGTTACCGTCGGGAACGCGGGGAACGTAATGCGGTGGAACCTCGACCGCATTGCCGATCACAGCCACTACCGGCTTTCGCCTGACTCCAGCCATCGCCTCAAGTACATACGAGCGTACGTCCTCTGCTACTGCAACGATGCGTGCAGCGTAAGGCAGGCATAGCCGGTCGAAAAACGTCTGCAACCACCGCTTCCACCCTGAAACCTCAGCCGATAGACGACCGTTAACTTCCGCAACCGTAACCCGACCCAAAAGACCCAAGGCCAGGATCAACAAGGCCGTATAGGAGTCGTACCTGACATATACTGCACCCCGTGGTAATGAGAATGCCGCTATGAGCCCTCGAACCAGCGTCTCAACCACACGTCCAAGCTTCGAAGCAGAGCGCGGTCGTATCAGGATGGTCCCTTGATATCTCCTCCGAAACGCCCGGTACTGAGCTGCAACCTTGTTAGCTACCCCCCTATCTTCTGGACGGCATTCAAGTGGCACAGACGAAACATAGATTGTAATATCATCTTGTGTTGATTTCATATGATTTCACCGTCACCGATCACCAGATTCCTCGTAGCATTACACATACCCAATACAGTAAGACGTACTCGACTGCCAATTGGCAATATATGCTTGAATGGTCAGTTAAGATCAGAACAAGGTCAACCTCGGAAATGGTCGTCCGCAGTTCCTTAAACCTCCCTCGCTACCTAATTCTAAAGCACCACCGACATCCGCCGTTTGGGCCTTAAGGCAGGTTACAGGTGGGTTCCATATGAAACTCGCTCGTTTTCAGTTGATGGGGCTACAGATCGCCTAACAAGATCAGACTACCGACCGGAGTGCGTCCACGATCCTCTGACCCGCATCGCCCTTACCAAAGAGGTCCGGATGCTCAACGGGGTGTATTTCCTCGGCTCTCTCCAGCACGTCACCCAAGGCGTCTCCCACCAGCACGTTCCAACCCAAAGCTACTGTTTCCACCCATTCAGTCTCTTCCCTGAGGGTGAGGCAAGGGACTCCCAACAGATACGCCTCCTTCTGCACCCCACCAGAGTCCGTGAGGATCACCCTGGCATTGGCCTCAGCCACCAGCATTTCACGGTATCCAAACGGTGCAAAGCACCTGAACGGGTAGGCCTGAACCACTTTGCCCAGTCCGTATTTCCAAATCCGCTCTTGCGTTCGGGGGTGCACCGGGAATAGCACCGGCTCTTTAAGCTTGGACACGGCTAGCAGGATCTGGTGAAGTCGCTTGGGGTCATCTACATTACTAGGGCGATGTAAGGTCAGAAGAGCATACTTCCCGGGCTGAACACCCCATCGCCCCAACTCGTCTTGCGCCTCTTTAAGTTTGGGCTGAACCCGAAACAGGATATCAGCCATCACATCCCCCACAAGGATGGCCCGACTCGAAAGGCCCTCACGCGCGAGGTTGTCCATGGCTGCTTTGGTCGGCGCAAACAAGAGATTAGACGCATGGTCTGTCAAAACCCGGTTGATTTCCTCCGGCATCGCCCGATTAAAGGACCGCAACCCGGCTTCCACGTGAGCTACAGGAATATGCAGTTTCACCGCTGCCAGCGCGCCGGCCAAGGTAGAATTCGTGTCACCATATACCAGGACCCAGTCAGGTCTCTCGGCTATCAAAACCTCTTCCACACCTTCGAGCATCCGGCCGGTTTGGAAGCCGTGAGAGCCTGAGCCGATCCCGAGGTTATAATCCGGCTTTGGCAGTTCCAGTTCCTCAAAGAAGATGTCGGACATGTTGAAGTCATAGTGCTGGCCTGTATGAACGATGACTTCGGTAGCCACCTGGCGGAGCAACGGACTCACCGCTGCCGCCTTGATGAATTGGGGCCGCGCGCCAACAACCGTGACTACCTTCATCGCCTATCGCCACCTTTATCTGAACCGTGAGCTGTTTGGTGCTTATAGATCATTTGGTGCTTATAGATCAATCAATAGAATTCCTTGATGACCTCAACCACCCGGGCCACTTCGGCATCGGTGAGTTCCGGAAACATGGGGAGAGAGAGGACGCGGCCTGCCGCCTCTTCGGCCTGCGGGAAGTCTCCCGGCCGGTAGCCCAGGTGCTTGAATGCCCCTTGCAGGTGGAGGGGCACGGGGTAGTAGACGGTACTCCCGATCCCTTTTTCCTTTAAGTGCTGCTGGAGGCGGTCGCGCTGTCGGGCAGCGATGGTATACTGGTGGTAGACGTGGAGGCAGCCGGCTTTTCTCTGGGGAAGGGAAATCAAGCCCTTGCTCACCAGCCCGGCGGCCTGGAAAAGCCTGTTGTACCTCTGCGCCAATTCCTGGCGTTTTGCCGTCCAGCTAGAAAAGTACCTGAGCTTGACCCGCAAGACCGCGGCCTGAATCTCGTCCAGCCTGCTATTGCAGCCGATCAGTTCGTGGTGGTACTTTTTCCTGCTCCCGTGCACCCGGAGCATCCTGACGCGTTCCGCAATCTCGGGGTTGTCCGTCACCACCATTCCCCCGTCGCCGAAGGCACCCAGGTTCTTGGTGGGAAAAAAGCTGATGCAGGCAATATCCCCCAGGGATCCCACCGGCCTTCCCTTGTAGCTCGCGCCCAGGGCCTGGGCAGCGTCCTCGATTACAAAAAGATTATGCCGCCTTGCCACGGCCAGAATTTCATCCATATCCGCTGGCTGGCCGTAAAGGTGAACAGGTAGCAACGCTCTAGTGCGCCCGGTTATCAGCGCCTCGATCTTCTGCGGGTCTATGTTGTACGTGGCCGGATCGATGTCGCAAAATACAGGCTTTGCCCCGACGCGGGCGATGGCTCCTGCGGTGGCGATGAAAGTAAACGGGGTCGTGATCACCTCATCCCCAGGTCCTACCCCGCAGGCAAGCAAGGCAAGGTAGAGAGCATCACTGCAGTTTCCAACACCTATGCCGAACCGGACTCCGCAGAGTTCAGCTATTTCCTTCTCGAGTTCCGCAACGTTTTCCCCGAGGATGAATTGCCCTTTTTCCACGATGCCGGAAATTATCTGGAGCAGTTCCTCTTTCAGCGCTGCATTCTGCCTGGTGAGATCGAAGCCTGGAATCACTGCCGCCGGTTCCCGGTTTGTCAACCGAGTTTCAATCCCGCCGACGTCCTCTTCCTGAGATTCCATCTCTCGGACTACAGTTGTTTCATTTATCTTTCGATATCGCCTTCCGCACTCCCGGCAGGCGGCGAATTCTCCTTGAAACTCCAGCGACATACCGCACTCACAGGCCCAGCCGGCGATCCGGGCCGGCACCCCGGCTACCAGGGCATAAGGAGGCACATCCTTAGTCACCACCGCCCCTGCGGCCACAAAGGCCCACTCCCCAATCGTCACGCCGCAGACGACCGTGGCGTTTGCCCCGATCGTCGCCCCCCTCTTCACGAGAGTCCTCACGTAGTCGGCGCTACTGTTCCGGGGGTAGGCGGCCCGGGGGGTCTTGACGTTCGTGAAGACCATGCTCGGCCCGCAGAAAACGTCGTCCTCCAGGATGACGCCTTCGTAAACGGAGACGTTGTTCTGGATCTTCACGTTGTTGCCGATTTTGACGTTCCGGGCCACGAAGACGTTCTGCCCTAAAGTGCAGTTCTCCCCGATCTCGGCCCCGGCCATCACGTGGCAGAAGTGCCAGATCTTCGTCCCCTTGCCTATCTTGGCACCCTCATCAACGTATGCTGATTCGTGGACAAAGTAGTCCCTTCCTTCGCGGTCGCTCATCTCTAACTACTCCTTAACTGCTTTTCTGCAGCCTCCAAAACTTCTAGCACCGCAACGGCGCTTCTCCCGTCGGAGAGAGGGGTTTCCCTCTTCTCCAGGCACTCCAGAAAATGGCGGCACTCCAGGAGGAGAGGCTCGCTGCTCCCCTGGAAGACCACCTCGCTGCCCTCGTCGTGGTGCCCGAGAGCAGGGCCTACCCATTTTTTGTGCAGGGTCACTTTCTGCTCGAGCTCGTCGTAGACGAGCATGGCCCTCGCGCCGACGATGGTGAGACGGCGCCTCGTTTCCGGCCAGAGCCAGGAGGTGTGGAGGTGAGCCTGCACCCCGCCCGGAAACCTCAGGTGCACGTACACGTCGTCGGCAACGCCCTCTTGGAGGAAGCACCTGCCTACGGCCTTCACCTCTTCAGGCTTCTCCTCTACGAGGTGAAGGAGCACGGCGATGTCGTGCACCCCGAAGCTCCAGAGGACGTTCTCCACCGCTCTTACCAGCCCCAGCTTTAACCTTTCTTGCACCATGAAACCTACATCCCCCAGGGCCCCGGAGGCGAGATAATTTTTGATCCACTGCACGGCAGGCTGGTAGAGCAAAAGGTGCCCTACCATCAAGATGCTTTCTTTGCTTTCGGCTATCTCTACCAGTTCCCGGGCCTCCGCCAGAGAAAGGGCTAGAGGTTTTTCCACAAATGCGTCTTTTCCCGAGAGCAGGGCTTTCTTCGCTATTTGATAATGGGTAGAAGCAGGTGTGGCGATCACCACAGCCGGAATGTCGCTTTCTAAAAGATAATTACAGTCCTCATACAAGGGTACGCCTGGGAACTCAGCAGCCAGCCTCTCGCGCGCTTCGTGGTTTATCTCCGCCACCGCGGCCAGTGCACCCAGGCGGGAGAAGGCGCGAACCAGGTTCTGGCCCCATTGGCCCGCCCCTATTACACCCACTTTCATAGCAAGGTTATCCTTTCCCGGTTGTTGGTTACGTAGCGCGTGGCGTTGCGCGTGTCAAGCACCTGCTTTGAGTTCTCCACCACCCACTGGTAATCCACGTGCGAGTGGTCGGTAGTGATGATCACCAGGTCGGTTCCCTTCAGCACTTCTTCGGTGAGGGGGGTCGACGCCATCTCCAGCCCGCGGTCGCAGAGGTAGGGGATAAAATCGTCGTGGTAGAAAACTTTAGCCCCGTCCTCCTTGAGGAGCCTGATGAGTTCCAGGGCGGGGGACTCGCGGCAGTCGGCAATATCTTTCTTGTAGGCCACGCCCAAGATGAGGATCCGCGCCCGCGAGGCCGGAACTCCCAGGCGGTTCAAGATTCTCAAGGCCTTCTGCCGCACGAACTCCGGCATCCGGCGGTTGATCTCCCCGGCGAGGGCGATGAAGTGGGTGTTGAAGTTGAGCTCCTTCGCCTTCCATTCGAGGTAGTGAGGGTCCACAGGGATGCAGTGCCCGCCCACACCAGGGCCGGGGTAGAAGGGCATGATCCCGAAGGGCTTGGTGAAGGCTGCATCCAGGACCTCCCAGACGTTGAGGTTCATCCGGTCGCAGAGCATGGCAAGTTCGTTGACCAGGGCGATGTTCACGGCGCGAAAAGTATTCTCGAAGACCTTGACCATTTCGGCGGCCTTGGCGCTGGAGACAGGGACTACGTTTTCCACCGTCTGGCGGTAAAAAGCAAGCCCGATCTCCAGGGAGTTGGGGCCTACTCCCCCCACAACCTTGGAGGTGTTCTTCGTGGTGTACCTCTTGTTCCCGGGGTCAACCCTCTCGGGCGAGTGGACGAGGAAAAAGTCCTCCTCAACCTTCAGCCCGGATGCCTCCAGGAGGGGGAGCATCACCTCCTCGGTCGTTCCCGGGTAGGTGGTCGACTCCAGGCTGATGAGCTGCCCCGGCCTCAGGCGGGCCGCGATCTCCCGCGTCACTTTTTCCACATACTGCAGATCCGGGGTAAGGTTTTTGGTCAGGGGGGTGGGTACACAGATTACGACCACGTCCATCTCCGGGACGGAGTCAAAATGGGTGACTGCGGTGATCTTCCCGCCCTCCACGAGGGCTCTCAGTTCTTCGTCTTTCACGTCGGAAATGTAATTTTCTCCCCTGTTGATTTTTTCCGCCCGCTTCGGGTTCTCCTCGATTCCCACAACGCGGTATCCGACCTTTGCCTTCTCTACGGCGAAGGGGAGGCCCACGTAGCCGAGGCCGACTACGCCCACAAGGGCTGCCTTGTCCTTGATCCTGGCAAGGAGGGCATCTTTCGGCGCGGGCTGCGGTTCCTGCTTCCAGGCTTCAACTCCCGCTGCTTCCACTTTCACTCAAGACCTCCTGCTTGTTGGATTTCGCGTGCTTCCCTGAAATCTTTCGCCGATCTTCTGCCGAGCCCCGAACCTACCTCAATCCGGGGGAATGTGCCTCTTTCCCGCCTCGGGCAGGGCGACAACCTCAGTTTACCACCTTTCGCCACCAGAAGCAGGATCTCCTTCCTAATTTGTTTATTTATTTTTGCCAGTCGCTGCAACAGTTCGAGGGAAAATAGGTCTTATAGTTTCTGAGATTCGACAAAAGGCAGGATTTTCCTGCCTGTTTTGTGCTGATTTGAAGAAATTTTCCGGATCTTGATATTATGCGCTTACAATTTCGGTCTAAGGGAGCTTAAGGAATCAGGGTGGGATGCCTTCGCAATCGGGGGATCTGGGATGGGAGCCCGTCAAAGTTCTAACTTTTAGGCCAGCAAAGACCACTTTTTCCGCCGGTGCCAGGGCGTCCTCGAAAGCCACGCTTTGTACTTCCGCTGCTCGGCCTGGTTGAAGGCATCCTCAACGCTTTTATAGCCGCGCCGGTCCAGCAGGGACAAGGCCACGGCGACGGCGCTGGCGGGTATCCAGTCGCCGTAAACGAGAACCGCAGCGCAGGTATCAAGATCGTCCAGGTCGAGGTAATAAAACACCTCGTTTTCCCAGGCATCCCGGCAGGTTTTGAGAACATTCTCCAGCCTGTCTTCCAGCCTGACCGCACCTAACAGCAGGGGATGCCGCTGGTCTCCCTGCATCCCCAGGGCGTAGAAGAAAATATCGCGTTTAAGCAATGTGATGCCCGTTTCCTCACGGGCCTCCCTTACGGCAGCCAGGAAAGGATCCGGCGGCACCCCTTCGCACCTCCGGTCGTTCCAGCTCACGGCGCCGGTGACAGAAGTAACCAGCTTCCCGCCGTAAATCGGGAGGTCTTTGGGGCGGCGCCCGACGAGCAGCTTGTTATCCGCGTCGATCACGTTCAGGTGCAGGGTCAGCCCGTTGCCCAGGCAAGAACAGTCCAGTACTTCTCTAAAGGTTATTTTTTGCTCGACATTCGCCCGGTGC
>JABLXJ010000029.1 GCA_013178125.1 Bacillota bacterium
CTTCTCGGGCGAACTCTTTGCGCAGGAGTTAGGTTTCGAAGTATTGGAGGTGATGCTCGCACACTACGCAGGCATGCAGCCGGAACTCCGGCCTCAGGCAGTGGTAGTACCGACCAATTGCACGTTTCTCCTGGATGACGAGCTTACGGGCCAGGTTGAAAAGAAGATCGCGGACTTCGCGGCCCTGGATATCCGGCTAGCCCTCTCAGCTTCAGTCGATGGTAAGTATGGGGAAGGCAACCGCCCTGGGTGCGGAGGCGTGTGGCTTGTGAGTACCGTGGATACTGTACGGGACGATGAGTATTACGAACGCCTGTTTGAGTTCAATGCGCGACATGGGTTCGGCTTTCATCCCATGGTCTACAGTCGGGACATTGAGCGGTGGAAGGACAACTTCCTATGGTTCCAGGACGGGTTCAAGCGCCACGGTATACCGCCAGAATTCTTATACTTACTTGAAGTTCGCAATGAAGAATGGACTGTTGAGCAGATAGCAGAATTTGCCGATTTTATCTCATTCTTGATGAGATGGGTCTGGGACTATACGAATCACGATTTTGAACGATTTGGGGAGTTCATATTCCGTAAGCGGGGTTTTAATATATTGAATCCGTTTTCGACTATCGGACGAGGCCTTGGCTGCTCACTCCAGAGCATGCTTTATGTGCGTCTCGGAGATCTTGCTATCGTGCCGTGTCATAGGACGATGTACAAAGGCATGGAGGCCGGACGGTTTGTCCTGCGCGATGATCGTATTACCGGAATCGAGGCGAACAATGTCGAGTTCCTGATTGGTGAGATCGCATTTCAGGGCGACACAAGCCCCATGTGTGAGGTCTGCCTCATCAAGCCGCTGTGCTCCAAAGGCTGTCTGGGCAGTCAGTTCGAGAGCACCGGGGACTTCTTTTCGCCCATTCCGACGGTGTGCCAGCTTGAACATGCGAAGCTATTGGGGATAATAGAAGGTTACAAACGTATAGGCATGTGGAACAGGTTTCTTACATGGATCGATGAGGAAAGAGCATTTAGACTCAGAAAGCTGGAAAGGATGATAGAGTCGTGAACGAGTTGCAGGAGTTTGAAAAAACGGTGGCTGTACTCGAACAGGTAGTGCGAGGCGATACTATTTATGAGACATTCAGGGGCGGCGAAGTAGAAAGGCTCGACAAGGCCATCTGCGTGATGCGCGACCGCATTCGACAGGTAATGACGTCCGGAAATGAAGAAGTTCCGGGTGGGCCAGAGCGGACTGAATCCAAGAGTGGAGATACTGGTAAAGATAACGGGGCTCCTGAAGGTTCGAGGGAAATCGATCTTGTAGCAGGCACATTCCAAATTATCGAACACGCGTTCCTGGTGCGGCAAGTGCCCGAGGCCGTCATGGATTTCATCGACAAGTATATCCTTCTTGCGTTTAACTGGAATAAGCTCGCCTGTTCGGATAAGATTGCCGAGGGTGTTCAAGCCGTTCTAAACCTCAAGAGCTACCACCAGAGTGTGGTAGAGACCACAAGGGTCTTGCGGTACCTCATCCGGGAGGCCAGGAGTATCCTCGAGTTCAAGCCGCCGATCTTCGATTTAAGCAAGCACTACCTCCAGGCCATCCAAGAGAAGATCAAGGAAAGCATAACAGAATCTTAACACAAGCGATGGACCTACTGCTCGCCTCGAGCGGCTTTCTCATGTACGGGAAGGTGGGTGGTTGTATGGAGGAAGTCATCAAACCACTTACGGACCGGGTGGACCGGCTGGAAAAACGACAGGACAAGGTTGAAGAAAGAGTTGGCCGTCTGGAGCAAGGCCAGGCGGCCAATATTGTTGAGATTGGCAGCATAAAGGGCGATATCGCAGAGATCAAAGAGGGACAGAAATGGGCGACGCGGTATACGCTCGGCACGCTCATAACAGTGATCTTAGCAATCCTGGGATTCTGGGTAAAATTCGTTCGTTAATGGAGGTGGTTTTATGCCAGGGATGAACAGGCTTGTCTGTCTCGATCCCGGTCACTAGCATGGGGGAAGCGATCCCGGGGCGATAGGCCCGAGCGGGACCAGGGAAGCAGATATTAACCTCGCTGTAGCCACTAAACTTAAGCAGTTGTTGGAGGGCAAGGGGTTCCGGGTACAGATGACCAGGGATAATGATAACTTCATCTCCTTGCAAAGCCGGGCAATCAAGGCAAACGCCGTGAATGCGGCGTTTTTTGTTTCTATCCACTGTAATGCAGCCTCGGACCCTAATGCGGGCGGCACGGAGACATATTGCGCTACGGGAAGTAAGCAAGGTGAAGAACTTGCCCGGGCGATACACAGGCCACTGGTGACGGCCACTGGGCTTAAGGATCGTGGGGTAAAGGCGGCGAGTTTCTATGTCCTCCGATGCACTAAGATGCCAGCGGTCCTCATCGAGCTTGCGTTTATCTCGAATGAGAAAGAGGAACATCTGTTGAAGGATACAGCATTTCAAGAGAAGGTAGCGGAGGCGATAGCAAAAGGAATCATAGCCTATACGAAAGGATAGAGATTTATGCGAGCTCACCTAAGGTATCTTTGGTATGTCCTGCGCCACAAGTGGTATGTTTTTTGGGAGTGCTACAAGGTCGGCATATTGTGGCGGGGTCTTGTCCATGACCTGAGCAAGTTCAGCCCTTCTGAATGGGGTCCCTATGTAAACCATTTTTATGGGCCTAACGCCAGACAGTGGCGCGACAAAACGGGCTACTATAAGCCTACGAATACTGGCGACCCATCTTTCGAGCTGGCCTGGCTTCACCATGCCAACAGCAACGACCATCACTGGCAATGGTGGACACAAGTGGAAGATGATCAGAAATCCACCAAGGTTTACCCAATGTCTGATGCTGCACAAAAAGAGATGTTAGCCGATTGGCGTGGTGCTGGACGGGCGCAAGGCAAGCCAGATACTATCGCCTGGTATCGGGCAAACAGAGATAAGATGCTATTACATCCTGCAACACGGGAATGGATTGAGAAACAGCTATTTGGAGAGGGGATAAGAAACAATGGGTAATTGGACGATTGTG
This sequence comes from Bacillota bacterium, assembly GCA_013178125.1. Classification (NCBI taxonomy): domain Bacteria; kingdom Bacillati; phylum Bacillota; species Bacillota bacterium. Next base: position 3,044 of record JABLXJ010000029.1, read on the forward strand.
ATTGTTGGCACTGGTGCTCATCATAACAAGGACTATGAGTATGATGCTGACAAGATTTTCAAGGAGACTGTAGAGCAGCTTGAAAAAGCTGGGCATCAAATCGAGCATGCGTCAATCACCTATGGCGGGCGGGATAACGTGCGTAAGGAAAGAGGTGCTCAATATGGGATCGTTTATGAATGAGTATGATCAGAATCCTGGAGGATTCGATGCGCTTATTGAGATTATTCTCATGCTTCTGGCGCCACTGGCTATATTGTTGGCGCCGTTTCTTCTGTTAGGATTAATCTTTGGGGGAAAGGATGATAAGTCATGATCATGCTTTCTTTGAATAACGCATGGCTGGTATTTCCGGTCATTATGTTCGTACAGGCCATACGGCCAGTCCTTGAACGGCGGAAAGTTGATAGCAGCGTGCTTCCCTGGATCGCGATATTAACTTCATGTATCCTTGTTATCCCGGCCATGATCTGGAACGGAGCGGAGTTGAATTGGAAGCTCTTTGCTGGGGCGTTTTCGGAGGGTATCCCGATCGGCATATTGACGATAATCCTTTATGACCTTGGGGGTAAGCCTCTCAAGAAGATTTTCAGGAAGCTCTATTACGGTAAGTTGTGAGGTGGCGTAATATGACCTGGGCAAGCATTCTGAACTGGGCCAGGAAGAACTGGCGCACCGTCCTAGTGGTGCTAGTGATCCTGGCTCTGATTGTTTCATGGGCGGTTAACCGGACGGCACTCCAACGGGCTCGCCTTGAGTCGGAACGGCTGAAGGCTCGGGCAGAAAAACAGGTAGAGCAGGCCGAGATTATCCAAGGACAGCTCGAGGGTATCAAAAAGGAGTCCCAGAATCTCGATAAACAGCAAGAGGAGCTGGATAAGCGGGTTCAAGAGCGGGATAAGTTGTTGAAGGAATTGGGGGGAAAGAGCAAATGAGACGCTGGATTTTTGCAGGGCTAATCCTGTTGGTCATCCTAGCCTGGACATTCACGGTATGTGCGGAGGAGCCGGGGCCCGCCGATGGAACGATTACAGTTGATCCCATTGGCACGGTTCAGGCCGCACAGCCGGATTACAAGGCGATGTATTTTGATGTTCTGGATCGATATCAAGCGCTTGAAGACAAGCTCCAGCAGGCAATTGACCTTGCCAGAGGTTACCGAACTGACTGGGAGGATCAGCGCAGGATCGCAGAGACGAGGAAAGAACAGCTTGATAACGTGCTAAAGCTGACCGATACCCTGATGGGCTTGATAGCCGATATGAAGGATACGGTCGCTAAACAACATGAGATTATACTGCGCCTGACTGATAGAAAAGGCGGGTTGATCATCGGAGCGACGGCACAACCTACCGGTGACGGGGCTATCCGACCCGGAATCCTGGCAGCGGTAGAGGTGCCGCTATGGTAATTGTTCGCCCTAAACCGAACATTCTTTCTTGTGCCCGGGCTTTGGCCCGGGCTTTTTTGTGTACGCCAAAAACATGATGACAAATTCAAAAGTATGATATATAGTATAATTAGAGATAAAACAAGGGGGTCTCAAAATGATAGAAAATGTAGTAGGTCAGGAGATTTCGATAAACCTCGGCGGGGCGGTTGGTTACAGTGCAGCCGGTGTAACATTCATACATGCTACTGTAGCCAACGAGACGGAAAAGGCCATCCAACTGAAGGCTGGCAATCACACAATATGGTTGCCGAAAACGGCCCTGGTCCCCAAGGCTCACTACTTCAAGCTAGCCAAGTGGTTTAAGCCAGACGGATACCAAAATTGGTTTTTCGAGAAATATCAGACGGTCAACGTAATATCGGCCTGCAACTAAAGATGAAAGGTTCTGGGGCTCAGAAATTTGAGCCCCAGAATTTTTTTGATTCTCCATTGACAGGTTCGAATACTTTTGATATTATAATGACCAGAAGAAATCCCCCAAGGAGGTAAGCCAAAATGACAGAGCGGAAATATGGAATTGAGATTGAGGCCTTTGGAGTGGATCGGTTCGAGCTGCAAAACAAACTGTGGCAAGCAGGGATAATAGTACACGTGGAAGCCTACAACCATGAGACCAGGGATCACTGGAAGATCACCTCGGATGGAAGCATAAGTGGTGAGAATCCCTTCGAACTGGTCAGCCCCCCACTCCAGGGGGAAAGGGGTATCGAAGAAATCAAAAAAGTGTGCCAGGTCCTCGCTGTTTTAGGCGCTCAAGTGAATAAGTCGTGTGGTTTCCACGACCATCACGACGCCGCCGGGCTGACGGCGCAAAGTGTTAGAAGTCTAATCGGTATGTATATAAGGTTTCAAGGGGTTCTAGACGAGCTGGTCGCCCCGAGCAGACGGGGAGACAACAACAGGTTTTGCAGGGCTGTCACTCCAGAGGTATATTACAGCGCATTCCAGAAAGATAGCGTATCAGCGATTGCCGATTCTTGCCAGCCAGACAGATATTACAAGCTCAACCTCAAGGCTTACATAAGGCACAACACGGTCGAGTTCCGCCAGCACCAGGGAACGGTCGACGCCGAAAAAATAGTAAATTGGATCCGACTCACCCAGGCCATGGTGGAATCGGCAGAAAAGTTGAACCACGCCAAATTGGATTTGACCAATCGCCCAGTCCGACCAGACCACGACAGATGGCACTTCTGGGCGATGCTCAAGAAGGTCCTAAGCGTTAGTGAATTCGAAGGATTGAGAGCATACTACGGGCGGCGGCGCAAGGAACTCGCCGCCGCTGCGTAAGGAGTGAAAGCGATGAAGGTAATTACTTATGAGGGCCAAACAATAGAGGGGACTCCAGAGGAGATCGTGCAGCGGCTGGCTGACACCAGCCGCGGCGATGCTGGAATGTCGGGCGAGGAATATATGCAGGCGGTCAAACAGCGGATCAAGAACGCGTATGGCGTAACCGAAAAGACAAAGGATGCAAGGGAATTCCTTCATCTACTGGTGAAGTACGAGATTCTCAAGTTCGTCGAGGGGGAATAAATGTGCTCATAACATTCCGGGAGGCTTCCAGACGATGGGGGGTGCATATATCTACGCTCAACAAAGCCCGCGAGCGGGGCGCATTACCGGCTCGACGGTCAGGTTATATTTGGCTATGTGAGGAGGAGGATGTCAGAAAATTGTTGGGAGACGAAACCCCGCCCCCGGGATGGGTCACCGTGCCCGAGGCGGCACGTAGGCGAGGGGTTTCGCGGGCGACCATATATTCCAAAATCAAGAAGGGGGCTATCCCGGCTGTAAGGGCCAAGGGGGTTTTCTATATACCAGGATAGTCAGGAAAAAGTTAAAAAGTTTGTGGAAATCTTGACCAATTAGTATTTTGTGTGATAATATTAGCTTGGGTGGCGAAGAGAACGGTTACTTCGCTGTGCAGACGCAAAGCTAATATCCCGTTCTCACCTATTCCCCCCGCGTATATGTAGAACAAATCTCCGGTGGCGTAGAGAAGAGTTACTTCGCAATTTGGACGCGGGAGGTCGCAGGTTCGAATCCTGCTCTGGCAGAAATGCCAGGTGGCTCAGCGGTCTAGAGCGCCTTAAACGTACTCTGCTCGCAAGTTCCCCGGAGATTTTCATTTTAGAAAGGAGGAGGGAAAACAGATGAAAACCAATGCGAAGGCACTTGATTATCGCCTCGATACAACCGCAAGGACTGCGGGCGGCTACGGACCTTATGCCGCCAAACAGGATCCGGAGGCCCTGTTACGCAGGTCCGTTATGGCCTGTCTCCTTTGGGAGGATAACTTCTATGAGGACGGGAGATCGAATGCCGATAACATTATGAGCCTTATTCCGCAGGTAGAGCCGCAGAAGGTCTTTGACATCGCGGTCGAGGCCAGAACCAAGCAAAAACTGCGGCATGTTCCGCTCCTAATCGCACGCGAAATGGCGCGGCTAGACACGCATAAAGGATTGGTAGGGAAGCTCCTGCCCCGGATCATTCTACGCGCCGATGAACTCTCGGAGTTTCTGGCTCTCTACTGGAAAGATGGCCGCCAGCCGCTCTCCAAGCAGGTCAAGGTCGGACTGGCGCAGGCGTTTCACAATTTCGACGAATATCAATTCGGGAAATATGCTAGAGAAGAGCAGGTCAAACTCCGGGATGTGATGTTCCTGGCGCACCCGAACCCAGGCCAGAAACAAGAACTGTTTAAGCGGATCGCGAATGATGAGCTCGCCGTCCCTGACACCTGGGAAGTCGCCTTGTCCACGGGCAAGGACAAAAAGGAGACGTGGACGCGACTAATCGAGGAGCGGAAGCTGGGTGCGCTGGCCTTTCTGCGAAATATCTCTAACATGGAAAAGGCTGGTGTTTCGCGCCATGTGATCCAGCAAGGGTTTGACACTATTAACCCCCGTTGGCTGTTACCGCTCAATTATTTCGCCGCGGCGAGACACGCGCCGAAATGGGAGAGGGAGATTGAGGCGCTTATGCTGAGAGGACTTGCGCAGGCTCCGAGACTCCCTGGCTACACGATATTCATCGTGGATGTATCGGGATCGATGACTGGGAGCATCAGCGCGAAAAGCGAGTATTCGCGGCTGGATGTTGCAGCGGCCATGGCATTGATTGCATCTGAGACCTGCGAGCATATCTCCATATATGCGACCGCAGGCAATGACAGCACAAGGACGCACAAAACCATCCTGCTTAGACCACATCGCGGATTCGCGCTATGCGAAGAAATACGGAATATGGCTAGGGTTCTCGGCGGCGGCGGGATATTCACCCGGCAGTGCTTGGAGTATATTAACCGGCTGGAGGCCGGGACCCCGGATCGGGTGATTGTGTTTTCGGATTCTCAAGATTGTGATCTCCCGGATCGTGGAGTCCCGAAGCCGTTTGGCAAGAAGAATTATATCGTCGATGTTTCCGCTCACTCGCGCGGCATCAATTATGAGGGGGTCTGGACGGCAGAGATCAGCGGATGGTCGGAACACTTCATGGATTACATATTCGCTTACGAGGGTCTTAATCCCCAGGGAGGCGACCAAGAATAGTAAGGGAGCACGCCTCCCTTTTTGTTAGATTAGATGCTAACAGGTTTCAAAAACCGGTGCCATTTCGGTGCCCAAATTCGCCAAAAATGACTAAAAGGGGCTTGCTTCCACTAGCATAAAATCCTTGGGCTGCAAGGATTTCGAGGTTTAACCCCAGGTATGACGGATATCAAAAACGCACTCGTAATGCGCAGGTCACCGGTTCGATCCCGGTCGTCGGCTCCAGATTTTTTATAGGCACCGCAAGCATTTGCGGTGCCTACTGTTTTGCGCGAAAGAAATATGCGCAGATAACCGGTGCCGGATCGGTGCCATGTTATTTTTTTACATTCTTTTTGCGAGGTTTCTTGCCTTCGATAGCTTCTTGGATTTTCTCTGCCGCCTGTTGGTCCCGGCCCGGCATTAGGTGCCCGTAGACCATCATCGTGGTCGAGATATCCTTATGCCGCATACGCTCCTGGATCACCTTCGGATTCTCATCGAGGTTTATGAGCCAACTGGCGTGGGCGTGGCGGAGGTCGTGGAATGTCTCATCGGTTATGCCCCGGGATTTCATCCACCTGGGAAACCAGTGGGTGATCGAATCCGGGTGGCGGGGGCGGCCGTCTCCGCGGTCACATACCAGACCGAGGTCAACCCACTGGGCGCCTACCTTCAGCCGGCGTCTAGCTTGCTCTATCCGGTACTGCTTCAGGGCCTCGACGGTGATCTTCGGCATCGTGAGCGTCCCCCGGCTTTCCTCGGTCTTGGGTTCCTTGAAGTAGAGGCCCTCCGTAGACGTGTAGCCCAACACCTGGTTTATCGTCAGGGTTCCCCGTTCCAGGTCCACATCCTGCCACCGGAGACCGAATATCTCCCCTCTCCGCAGCCCGCAGGTGACGGCCAGCAGGACGGGGATATAGTACTGGGTTTTCTTGGCATCCTCGATCAGCGCGTTGATCTCTTTTTGAGCCAGGGGTTCCACCTTTGTTTTTGGGAGCCTCGGCAGTTCCAAGCCCGATGCTGGGTTGGACTGTATGAGCTGCAGCTTTACAGCGTCTTTGAGCGCTCCATGCAGCGCGGCGTGATGGTAGTGCACCGACGCGGGGGCCAGCGGTTTCCCGCCATCCGGTGGGTTGCTAAGCTCGGTGTAAAACTGCTGAATCTGATACGGACGTAGCCTGTCGATCGGCACCTGTCCTAACTTCTGGATGATGCGCTTCACGCAGTCATTATACCGTCTTAGGGTCTTGGGGCTCAGGGATTGTTTCCGCTTGGCTAGCCACTCGCGCAGCCACTCGGCCAGGGTCATATTGGAGGGTTCGACGTAGGAGCCTTTCTCCAGTTCGTTGATGATGCGTATCATTTCCTTTTCAGCTTCGCGTTTCGTGCCAGCAAAACTCCGGACGATCCGGCGGCGCTTGCCTGTTTCCGGGTCTCTTCCAGCCTCAATAACTATAGTATATGTGGATTTATGACGTTGCTCTATGTGACCTCGCATAGACCCTTCACCTGCCAGTAGCGAGGAGGCGGATCAATTCTTTCTCGGCTTCGCGTTTCGTGCCAGCAAAACTCCGGACGATTCGGCGGCGTTTGCCAGTCTTAGGGTCCTTCCTGGCTTCGATGGTTATTGTATACATAGGTTTATGGCATTTTACTATTTTGCCCACGGAAATCCAACCCCCTTTCAATTGCTTGCGGAATAAAGATCTTGGGAGTCTGAAGATAACAGTGCATGGGCAATGAATCCGCATTTTGGACAATAGATGAATAAACCTTTTTCAGTTCTCCTCCCGGATACTTTTGAGCCGCACCTGGAGCAGAAGGCGTCCTTGCCTTCATGCACTTTGGCTATCATGTCAATGGCTTTTTGAAGTTCTTCCTCCTCGTCTTGCTCTATAGCCTTATTTGATTTGGTCGGATCTGTCATATTTAGACCTTCCTTCTATTTGGCCTCAATGGACAGGTGTCGAATATACTTCCCGCCATATAGGATATATCGGGCCGATCCGAATGTCGTCTCTAATGGGCGGCCAGGCTGATTGGCTTTGGCCACATTACTTTTCACCCACTCCCGAGCGGCTACAGGGTCTGCATCTTCGTAAGGCAGCGTTGCACAGTATCCTAGATAGCCACCAGCGACTGCAAGGAAATCCTCGGCAGGTAACATCCCTATCATGGCTGTGCCGTCCACGTAGAAGTCAACCGAGCTGACCTGGAGCGGAAGTTCACCAAACAAGGAAGCGCCAAGTTCTACGCCAGTATCGAGATCAATTGCCTTACCGCTATCGAAGCCAAATTCAAGGCCCCACTTTTGAAGATTGAGTTTTACGTCAGCGGACGTTACACTGGGAAGGAAACGTTCCCGTGGCTCGAGTTCAGGCGCAGGACTTAATTTAGACTCGTCCACTGGCGGCTTCTGCGGGCTCTCCTTCGCATTTGCCTGCGGCTTAGAGTCTGTCGAGACGGCAGGCGCATCTACTTGAGTAGACTGTTTTGAACGATTTAAGGGAAGCTCCTGGGTCGGGCGTTCAGACTCTTGCCTGGCTGGTACGGTATCAACTTCTTTCGTCGGTTCATCTGGGAAAAAGGACGTGGAAACCGCCATTGTCAATAGAGCAACCACGGTTACCCCGAGAACCTTTAACATTCTCTTGTTTAATACCGTAAGTGCTGGAGAATCCCTCTCTTCTTTCTTCCGGAGCCTGTATGCTTTAGCTGCATATACAATTATTGTAGGAACACATACCAACAATGCCAAAAACCCGATAAGGAAGAACAATATGGACATGCCAGTAACCTCCTTCCTCTTGTTGGCAGTTCCCTGCTGCCTTATTGCCAGTTATCGGTGTAGCTTAGCCTTTTTTTTCTTCCGTCATTTCAGGGCTAGACATTCACTGACTTATATCGCATCATCATTTCCACAGGTACCCCTACTCTGACCGCGAACTGCTCCAGGGTTTCACCGGCCTCAGGCTCTTGACCAGTGAGCAGTTCTACCGCGAAGCGGTTAGCTTCATATTCGACTTTGGACCCCATAAGAGTGTGTTCGGAGACAAAAAAATATCCAGCACCACGGGGTGATAGTTTGCGATGCCCTAGCTCATGGGCCAGAATAAACCTTTTATGCCAGTCCGGGAAATTGGAGTTGATCATAATGGTTGATTGGCCAGCAAGTTCCATTGTTAGACCGCCAATATCATGGAATGGGACTTCATCAACCAGAATGTGCATAGCCTGCGCAAGACGATAGGGATCGCTTGTCCCATATTCATTGATCAGTTCTGTGACTGTCTGTTTGATGTAGTCCATGGAGGTCACTCCTTCCTCAAAGCCATTCTATGATCTCCATGTCCACATTTATCCCAAATTCAGGCTATGAATTACTTTTTTCTTTCTCTTTTCCCTCTTTCTTCCCCTCTTTCCTCTTTTCTCTATCCCTTCTTTCAAGCTCCCATCTGACCCTAATGTAGGTCAGTATTTCGTTTTTGTCATGCTCGGAAAGGGGCTTACCCTCAAAGTAAATGTTATTGATTTTCAAGAATTCTTCTAATTCCACATCGGTGGGCGGCGTATCGCGATACCACCAAGATGGCGTAGAGTCACGACCGAAAAGGTAGTCAACGCTCACATGGAAGAATTCGGCCAGTTGGTTGATCATGTCGATGTCGGGCTCTCTTTGACCGAGTTCGTACAAGGCTATGGTACTGGGCGACACGCTGAGTTTAGCAGCCAAATCCCGCTGCGTCAGGCCGTGACTATTTCTAAGTTCTCTTAATCTGATGCCAATCTGATTCATTTTATCTATCTCCCGGAGTCATTTTATCACTTACTCAGCGTAAGCAAAAGAGTCTTTTGCAAAACGTAAAAATTTTTGGCGAAAGGTATTGACTTCTTTGCGATTCGTAATTATAATATAACCAAGCGGATGTTACGAAATGTAATCAAAAGGTGGTGAAACAATGAAATATACACTCGCAGAACTCCGGCACAAACGAGGAATAACCCAACGAGTAGTAGCGACGGACCTACAACTAGCCCCATCCACAATTGCCTTGTACGAACTAGGCCTGCGGACCCCAAGTTTGCGAACCGCAAGGCGTATAGCTCAGTATTATGGAGTGCTGACCGACGACATTATCTTTGGCCCTCGTGTTTACGAATCGCAAGCAGACCCTCTGGATGCAACTGGCACAGATTGAACATAGCATCAGCTTGACCGACAATACACAGCTTCAAGGTGCGGAAAGGAGGTGCAAATGTGTACCGCGTAGCGCGGAAAGAGATCCGGATGAGCAGGGAGGAGGCGGCTGCAGCACTCCATATCGGCATCAAAACACTCGCCAACTATGAAGACGGCAGGAGTATCCCGCCTCCTGAGGTAGTGCTGGAAATGTCCAGGCTATATAATAAGCCCTTGCTCCCGCATAAATACTGCCGCACATATTGCGCCATCGGGCAGACATACAATTACGCCATTCTAGACAATGTCAACCTGGACATCGCCAATGTCCTTCTCAAGCTGGTATGTGAGCTTGAAGAATGCCGGGCGGTCCAGGACAAGTTACTGTCTCTAGCCGTCAATAAGAAGGCTCGGCAGGACTTCACTGATACCGAGTGGCGCGAGTTTATCAGGTACCTTCAGGAGTACTTGGATATCGAGCATACCATCGAAATGCTGCGGTTCGCTATCGCGGGCTGGTGCAACAGCGAAGAACTGATCGCGACGCATAATCGCAAATGCCGCGAACGCGGGTATGTCATCGGAAAGGGTGCGTAGGCATGGACCTTGGGACGCTTAGAGTCAAAGAGGTTGCGGAGCTCCTCCAGGTGACGCCCTGGCAAGTATATGAAATGGTTAAGCAAGGCCGCATTCCAGCGGTGCATGTAGGGCGGGCGGTACGCATCCCTCGCAAACAGTTCGCCGAGTGGGTCGCAAAGGGGGGCGATAGAGGTGAACACTACGTCATACGGTGCCAGCAAGTCAAAGTTAGACGAGTTTTACAAGGCATGTAAGAAGTTCGAGCGTGGCGAGTCTAAGGTGATCGAGTTCGCAGGTAAGGTCAAAGATCTGAAGTACGCGCTTACAACGTATGTAAAGCCGGACAGGCCGGGTGCAGCGTAAAAAGGGGTCGGGTATGTGGAACAAGCTATGGGATGACGTCCTCAATAGGTCACTAAGGGAAGAATTCTTCTTTGATGCCATCGACTACTGGGGGAATCGACTCTTGGACGAACTAGAACGTATCCCGGCAGGCACCGAGATAAAGGCGGAAGTGGACTGTTTAGGATGGATTCGCTTACGTCGGGCGTGGATTGTGACATTGAAGTGGCACGAGATAGATCACTGGATAATGAGACATTTCCCGCGGGCGAAGGAACTGCCTTGCAGGTGGCGGTTCACAGAAATACTCAAAGCCGCGCACCGTCAGAATCTAATGACGATGGAGGGATGAAAGTGCAAAATGAATGGGCGTCTTTGGCAAGGTGGGCACTACGATGGCTCATAGGAATCAAGTTATTCGACGTGATTGTGGCTACTGTGTGCATGGTTTACCTGTTTGCTTTAGGCAGGTGTCTCTTGAACGAAATCGGCATCGTGTTTCGGCTCTGGTAGTAGAAGGGATCGAGGTGAAGGCCCTCGATCCCTGGAAGCAGTATCAATTCTACCTCCAGCATACCACGTCGTGCTGCGAGGGTCAATAGGGAGGTGAATGACGTGGCGCACGAAGTAGAGAGCATGTTTTACGTCCGCGAAGTACCCTGGCACGGGTTGGGGACGCGGGTAGAGGAAGCCCCGGACAGCGAGGTCGCCTTGATACGGGCCGGATTGCTGTGGGCCGTGGAGAGCAAGCCCATCTTTTTGCCTGACGGCAGGCAGGTGCATGGTTACAAGGCAAATATCCGCTCCACGGACGGGGCCGTCCTCGGAGTCGTATCAGACAGTTATCAAATCATTCAGAACAGGGAGGCATTCGCGTTCACGGATGCCTTGCTTGGCGAGGGGGTCCGGTATGAGACCGCAGGTTCGCTCCGGGGCGGCAAGCGGGTGTGGCTCCTGGCGAGGCTTCCAGAGCGATACAAAATCCTGGGAGACGAGTTCGAGCCTTACCTGTGCTTCACCAACGGGCATGATGGGTTCTGGGCGCTCCGTGTAATCGTGACCCCGATCCGGGTTGTATGCATGAACACATTGAACCTGGCCTTGGTTGGCGCTCGCAGGTCATGGTCCACTATCCACGTAGGCGATATAAGTGCGCGGCTCCAGGAGGCAAGGCGGACGCTGGGATTAGCCCAGGCGTACTACGAAGCCCTGGGCGGAGAGGCCGAAAGGCTGGCGGGGATAAAAGTGCCGATAGAAAAGTACATCGGCGAGCTTTTCCCGATGCCCGAGGACGCAGGGAAGACGGCGCAGAACAACGTCAAGAAGCGCCGCGAGGAACTGGCGGATCGGGCCTATACCAAAGACCTGGAGCCGTTCTGGGATAGTGCCTGGGCGTTCATAAATGGAGTGGCTGACATGGTCAGCCACAGGCAGCCCTTACGGCAGACCGACACATGGGCCGAGCGCCGGTTCGAGTCCATCCTCGACGGCCCCGCGCTCCTGGACCAGGCTTATGCCTTGGTCCGGCGTTGACATACGGCCGCCTCAGAAGAGGCGGCCCTTTGCATTAGAACATTGGGAGGGACCCACATGGGCTGGTTTCAGGAATATGAGACACCAGCGGGCCAGGAGTATCTGAAGAAAAGGATTGATGAAGAAGCCCGCAGTTATGGCGAGTGGTTATTCCAGCATATGTACGGCGATTATGCCGATGACATAGCACGGGAGAAGAAGGAGGAGAAAGAGTATGGCAGTTCCAGAATCTAAGCTACCGGCCGTCGCCACACAAACCGGCTGGACCCGCGAGCAGGTGGAGCTGGTAAAGCGGACCGTCGCTAAAGAGGCGACTGACGACGAGCTGAAGATGTTTCTGTATCTCGCCAGCCAGTACGGGCTCGACCCGTTCAAGCGGGAGATAGTCTTCACGAAGTTCCAAGGCCGTCCAAGCTTCATCACTACCAGGGACGGCTACCTCAAGATAGCCATGTCGGACCCAGATTTCGACGGGTTACAGGCATTCGTGGTGCGCGAAGGCGATGAGTTTGAGATCATCGCCGAGGAGTTCCGGGTGCATCATAAATTCGGCGTCAAACGCGGGAAGATAATCGGTGCTTGGGCTGCTGCGTATCACAAGAAACGGAAACCTGTGATTTGCTACGTCGAGTTCGACGAATATTACAAATCTGATTGGAACACATGGAAACAGTATCCCTCAGCCATGATCCAGAAAGTAGCCGAGGCCTTTGTGCTAAAACGGCAATTCAACATAAGCGGTCTCGTCACGCGCGAGGAAATCGGTGTAGACATTGACATACCAGAATTCGAACGGGTAGATAATCCCCAATCCATGGAACGACCTGCCGAGCAGCCCACAGAGAAAGTCTCGCAAAAAACAGACTTCAGTTGGACACGTTTTTGGACAGTAGTCAAGCGCGATCTAAAGTTATCTGAAGACGACATCCACGCCCTAGCTGGAGTAAACTCGCTCAAAGACATGCGCCAAGACTGGTTGATGGCATTTCTGAGGCTCCTGGAAGTCGTCAAAAATTACAACGTCCCCAGGGATGCTTTGGCGGAAGACGTAAAGGCCCTCGGTGAGTTCAAGAATCTCAGTATCGAGGAGCTCAACAACTACGCCTCGGCACTTAAGCTGGAATACGGGGGTGAGGCCAATGGCTGAAGAAGTCCCGGTGGCGGCTTTCGAGTTAGTGTTTAGGACTTGATAAATAACACGCGGCTAAGTGTAGCGCACAGTGACAATGGTACCACTAGATGACTCCAAAGGTGTCAGGCCAGGCCGCATCTCGATAACTAAGAGCATCTTCCTGGGGTATCTAGATCAGCTAATGGATCTCTAAGAGATAACTGCTGCAAGGCTTGAGCGGGGAAGTGAATCTACAATGCGTCTACATAACCGACAGGTCAAGGCCGATTTCTGGCGCGACACGGAACTTATAAGAGCATTACCGCCGGTCGGGCTTATGTTCTACCAGGGGTTGTGGCACCTCGCAGACGATTCAGGGTGCCTCGAGGATGATCCATACGCGTATAAATTGCACCTGTTTCCTTTGTATGAAGAAGTAACGATAGAGCTTATCACGCGGTGGCGAGACACCCTCGTAAATCTGGGAAAGCTTATCAGGTACGAAGTAAAAGGTAAACCATACTTATTTCTAAAGAATTTCCATAGACACCAAAAACTAGACAAACCAGCCCCGCCCAACGAGTTCTCTGTCCCAATGCCACCATGGGTGGAATGGCAGCAGGGCGACTCCCGCCGAGAGAGCCGATACGTTGTCCGGGATATATCTGAGATCAACCAGGACGCGCCTGCAAGCTCAGGAGACAATGACGGGAAACAACCCGGGGCCGGTGAGGAACCGGCCCAGGACGTGTCCGAGACTGGTAGGGAACCAGTCCATGACGTGTCTGGGAATGATCCGGGACAAGATGAGGGTATTGTTCAGGACTTGTCCGGGACACGTCCGGGACTTGTCCGGGACACGTCCGGGACTTGTCCGGGACAGGTCCAGGACGTGTCGGGGACCTGCCGGGGGTTAGAACCTAGAACCAAGAACCTAGAACCTAAGAACCTAGAGAGAGAGAGTACTAGCGATAGTACCATCAACGAAGAGGTACAGGGGCCGCCAAAGGCAGATTCCCGGGCTTCGCCCACTCCCCTTCCGGACCTAAAAGACATACTCGACAAGGCGGTATTGGCGTACTATCGCAAATGGCCGGAGGAACGCAAGAAGTTCAAGGTCGGCGGGGTCGTCACGACGCGCCGGGTGTTCGAGCAGGCGCTAACGGGCGCAGATGGTGATGACCCGATTGACCCTGACCGACTTATGCACCAGATCGAGAACTGGCCGGACATTGTAACGGCTACTCCGTGGGATGTCGTAAAGGCTTGCCGCGCCGGGCCCTGGGAGGAATCTTGGGCTGACATAAACGCAAGCATCGCTAAATTTCTGGCAAAGGAGCAGAAAGAGCATGGGAGTCCTGCCAATGCCATCCAATCGTGAACTCGAGCGGCGGCTTGCTGTTACCATGTGCATATATCCCGAATTGGCCGCGAAGCTGCAGCTTGCGGAGGGCGACTTTTACGATAACGTCGCGCGGACGATATACCGGGCGTGCAGCGATCTACTAAAGGCTGGAAAGGAAGTTAACTTGGTTTCGGTAGCCGACCAGTGTGGGGATGCTGTCAAACCGTCTACACTTGCGGGGATTGCGCAGGAACGGCTGTTGGAGTACGAGGTTGAGGCCGCTGCCGATATCATCCGCAAAGATTCAAAGCGCCGGGCGGCTATTAGGCTTGCGAACATGATCGAGGCTGGCGCGCGGGACAGCGGCCAGGATATCGACGAACTCTGTCAGATGATACAGCTCAAGCTGACTGAGATAGCCAAGAACCGCACCACGGACTGGGAGAGCAACCGGGACCTGTTGATAAGGCACTATGGCATGCTGGAGGAGCGGTACACCCATGGCGGGGTGTTGGGCGTCAGGTCCGGGTTTACTGACCTTGACGAGATCACGAGCGGGTTTCAGCCGGGGCAGCTTATCTTCCTTGGCGCTGCTCCGAAGATGGGGAAAACCTCGTTCGCGCTGCATGTGGCGTTGAATTGCCGGGTGCCGGTGTTGTTCTTCACCTTGGAGATGCTGCCTGAGGAGCTGGCCGACAGGGAGCTGGCGTCAACAGCCCGGGTGAACGCGAAGCTGATCAGGACCGGCATGCTGGGCGAGGAGGCGTGGAGGCGGATAGCTGACGTGCTGCCCGAGCTGTGCGACAAGGAGATTTACTGGGTTAAGCAGAGCGGGCTGTCTGTCATCGACATCCGCGGGATCGCGATGCGGTGTAAAGAGGAGCACGGGCTTGGGCTGATCGTTATTGACCAGCTCGATAAGATC
>JABLXJ010000030.1 GCA_013178125.1 Bacillota bacterium
CTGAGGTTATAAGACGTGCTCGCAGAGGCGGGGCGAGTACCGTAGCCATCACCAACAATATGGATTCGCTGTTGGCCCGCGAGGCGGAATTCACCATTGATTGTCACGCTGGCGTTGAGAAGAGTGTAGCCGCCACAAAGACATATCTGACCGAGCTTGCGGCCATCTATCTATTGTCCTTTTCCCTGGCGGGAAGGGAGGACCTTCTTGGAGAATTAAAGTCTGCCATAGCCCAAAGCAAACAAGCTCTCGAGGTCGAACCTTATGTTGCATCTATTGCTCCGCGTTACAGGTATATGGATCACTGTGTCATACTTGGCCGGGGATTCAATTATTGCACTGTGCTGGAGGCCAGTCTGAAACTCAAAGAAACCTGCTATGTGGTCGCTGAACCGTATTCTTCAGCGGATTTTCTCCACGGACCCATAGCCTTGATAGAGCCAGGCTTTCCCGCTTTTTTGATAGCGCCTCCCGGCAAGACATATCCGGGGATGGTTGACTTGCACGAAAAGCTCATAGAACGCGGAGCGGAGACGGTTGTAATCAGTTCTGTTGATGACCTGCTGAAAAAGGCAACGATTCCTATAAGGCTGCCTGTTGAGGCGCCGGAGTACCTGACTCCTTTATTTTACATCGTGCCAATGCAACTATTGAGCTATTATCTGGCAATCACGAAGGGTTTCGATCCGGACAAGCCTCGAGGGCTCAGGAAGGTCACGATGACCAGGTAGCGTAGCTGCAGGTCGCTCTGTGATCCGAGGCCCTTGGGTAGTAAGGCCTCGGATCAAAGCCGCCGGGACGGTATCACCCGCACCCGGATATCTGCTCCCTTAGTTGTAGTATGGCCTCGGATCAAAGCCGCTGGGCCGATACCACCCACACCCATGCAGCGGCCTCTCGGACTAATGTCGCCGGGAGGTGTACCCAACCCCCCCCCCCGCGCCGTTTTTCCTCGGGGCAATCATGTGAGACAGTCACTTTCGGTCGATGGCTGTTGGGAATCTGGAAGGCTATATCAAGAGACCAGAAATATAGAAGTCCTTCTTGACTTAGTGAGGCAAATAGCGGGCGTAGAGGAGGATGGGCATGGCCACTGAACAGGAAATAGTTAGACGAGAAAAGCTTTCAGCTCATGAGTTCGGGTTATATCCGCTGGATCCCAAATCATTCAGCGTCCCCGGGATATCCTAGCTCTCCAAGCCCCTTGATGGTAGCGAGTGTGGTGCGGCGAGGGACGTTGAGAAGCAGGTGCTGGCAAGAACCATATAAACCGATGTCTATTGGTTGATATTAATCAAAAGGCGGACGAACAGATGCAGGATATTGTTGAACTTCAGTCCTTGTTTGATTTAAAAAAAGTCGGTATAAGGCCAGATAAAGTAATAAGCGCAAAGAAAATCCATGAGAAACATGGCAACCAATTATGGCGTATAAAAAATCCTGAGAGTTCATTCGTGCTCAAGTTGTATTTTGATATCAACCAAGCAACTGAAATAAAATGTTACCCTTTGCTTAATGAACTTCAAATATTGACTTTACCTGTTCATGGTGCATGTGATAATGCACTTCTCCTAGAAGATTTGGATTGTAGCTTAATTTGGAGATTGGCTACAGCCGGTGACATGTATAACCCGGAGACGGGTATTGCAATGGCACAATGGTATTTAATGTTTCATGCTGCTGGAAGACAGTATGTTAACCGCAGCTATATTCCGGAATGGCTTAAACGAGAAGTTGACTGCTTAGACTCCAAGACTATTTATGGCATAGGTGTAAAATTTGGATATTCCCGGCATTCGGCATGGAAGTTGGCTGTTAATCATATTGAAGAACTGAAGCAGGCAATGAGAAGCCTCCCAGAGACTTTTAATTTTAATGACTTTCACTGGACAAATCTATCTTTATCCAGAGGGAACCCTTTAAGGGCTTTAATGTTTGATTACCACCTAATGGGAATAGGGCTTGCGTATAGTGATTGTAGAAATATTATCAGTTCTTTGGGATCAAAGGCTGTAGCTGCATTTTGGGATACTTATGGTCCTATTGATGAAAGGGAAAGATTATTCGATGATCCTACTTCCATTCTGTATGCTCTTTATGTTGCAATGCAACGACCAAAAACGCCAAGCTGGGCTAGTGAGTGTATATCTAAAGTTGAGAACGGTGAATTTGAAAGAAGCCTGAGAGCCGCATTAGAAATCGTATGAGGTAAGATCATTATTGCGGATACCAATTATAGCCACACCCGCCGTCATCCAGTATTTCCACCTCATGGACATATACATTGACATCCCGGCTCAATGGCACCGAATTGATCAGGGGAGAGATCCTTTCAAATCTGAAATCATCTCTCTAGCGAATCTATTAGGGAATTCCCCCCTGTCGGATAGGCCTGGGATTTTTTCGCCGGCGGCAAGAGAGACCCTATCATGCGTACCTATTAGAAACTGCCGTTGCAGCCTTGCTACAGGAGGCTTTTCCCTTTTTCACGGCCGGCGGAAGAAAGATCCCCTTCGACTGGGTCTTCACACAAAGGCGTTTCCCTGGTCGAGAAGGGGGGGATTCCTGGCTGGTAACTCTTTGAGCTAAATCAGTTGATTGCACAATTCCGCGTTGAACCAGGATTTATCCAGCCGCGGTCAGACTGGAACTTTGACGGGGTCCTAGGCTTCGCCGGAATGGGTGGTCGATTTACTCCGGAATATGCAACTTGACCTAAGTATCCTCGATCCTGGAAGCAAATTGGCGCTGCAGCGAAGCCTCGAGGATACAATCTTTACCCAGATATTTAGCCAAAACAGGTTTGATGAGGATTCACTTTATTAAGCCATGGATCAGTTGCATGAGCGCTTCTACGAAGTTCAGGAGGTATTGGCCAGAACTCGCAAGGCATCACCCATGTTGCTTCTCTATGACATAACGTGCACATACTTCGAAGGAACCCATGCTGATGATGCGGATTATGGCTATAGCCGGGATAAGCGCTGGGATCGTTATCAGATAGTAGTTGGTCTAGTATGCGACGGCGAGGGGTTACCGCTGGCCGTAGAGGTTTGGCCTGGCGACACAGCTGATTAAGGATACAGTAATCGAGCAGGTAAAATCGCTGAAGGAGCGCTTCAGCATCGATGATGCCGTATTCGTTGGGGACAAGGGCATGTACAGCGCAAAGAACATCGATGCCCTCATTGAGGCCGGATTCAAATATATCCTGGGGCTAGAATGGCGTGAGCAACGGGAACAACTTCTGGCACGTGGGCCGGAGCAATTGGGGCTATTTGATGCGGTCGGCATACTCGAGTGGGAGGATAATGGCATAAGATATGTTGGCTGTGCATCGGAATTCCGTCGCGAGCGTGATGCGACCCGTCGGAAGGAGGCCGAGGAAATTGCTCGGCAGGAATTGTTGGATGGGAAGTATGTGCTTGAGACCTCGGTAAGCAGGGAGAAGATGAATTCAGAGAAGATAAAGGAGTCATATCAGTCCCTTAAGTATGCGGAGCGGAGTTTCCGGCACATCAAGAGTTTCCTTGAGATTCGGCCTATGTATCATTGCCGAAGTTGGCGGATTAAAGCCCATGTGCTGATTTGCTTTCTCGCTTACTACCTTGTGAAGCAGTGCGGACTTGAGTTCCGTGCCAAAGGGGAAACGAGAGAAGTAGAGGAGATTCTCCGCTTCTGGGATAAGCTTCGTCTGAGCCAACATGTGCTACGGGCAGAGGGTTATGAATCCAAGGAGTGGAATTGGCAATTAGAGGAATTGGGGCTTAAGATCAAAAAAGAGATGGAGCAACTTGAGCTATGGAAATCAGTGGACAGGTATCGCTATAGTCTATAGCAAAAATATCATACTCGGTGAAACCCTCTATCTACGGGCTCTTTTTGGAGCCCGTTACTTATAAGGAGGGGGAACGTCGGTTATGAGAAGAAGGGTAAGGGGAAGGAAAAGGGCAGAATAGATAAAGAAGCCACTTATAAGGATATGTATGTACTGGTGAGCAATAACCTCAAGGCGGATAAAGAAATGGTTATCGAGACATATGGCCTGCGATGGGCTATAGAGTGTTTTTACCGTCATTCAAAGCAAGATCTGGGGTTAAATGACTGCCATTGCCGTAGCGAAGAGGCGGTGACCGCGTATACATCGCTGTTGTTCCTGGCGGAGACGATGCTTACAATTGTGAGGGCTGTGCAACAACGTATGGACCCTCAGGAGGTGATGCCACCGGGTGAGATTCTACGGAAAGTCTTTAGGGTACCGTGCATGTGTAGGAGGGAAAAGGGGCAGATTGAGATAATATTCGACCAAAATGTAGAAGGTTTCAAGACAATCCAGTATCTATGGGCGGATAACATTGAGTTGGAACTTTTCAACTGGGAATCTATGGGTTATACCAGGAGTGCCTAATGGAAATTCATTGCCAACAAGTAAGGAAGTCCTGTGGAAGAAAACCTCCAGATATTTCTCTGTGAACTTCCGGAGCGTGGTTTCCTCCCGTTTCATTTTGATATAGAAGGGAACCACCCCGTAATCCCGCCAGAACATGAGATTGACAAACCGGTCCAGCACCGCGCTTTTCCCCATTCGCCTTGGGGAGATCAGCGCCTTGCTCCGGGAGCGCCTGTTGGCGATGTTCTTGAACCATTCCTCGAGATAGCGCAGGATATCCTCCCTATCGGTGAATTCCTCCGGAGGCATCATCTCAGTGACAGGGTTGATATCGTGTGTCAATTCAAATTCCGGGGATGTCATACCTACCGCCAGCCTTCCAGGACAAGTGGTCTCGGGCGGTTTCATTATACCATATACAATGGCGGTAAAACCAGCCCCCATGAGAACTCTGAGTGACCTTCCTCGCACAGGTTTTGAACCTCCCCTGAATAAATTCAGGGGATTCCGGGTTTTACTTCCCGTGAACTTTCTCCTGTCCCGGGTACACGGTCGTAGAAGTCCTTGGGCCGTAGACCCGACTGCATACTGGCGGGAGATGGACCAACCGCGCCGGATTACACCGCATTTTACCGGGTGCAAGATTTAGCGGGTTCGAGCCTGATCCACTATACCGCCGTATAGGCGGCATGGGCGCCCACACGTTGCCAGGAAGGTCTTCCGGGCGGGTTTGGAGCCTGTCCGGCGTGAAATAAAACTTGGAATAAAACCTTGGGTAAGAAGGCGCGGTTATTGCCGCCGGTGATAACGGCCCCCCGGACCAGAAGCCAGTGGAGCACGTCAAGAGACAAACATCACCTTTACATTCCCGCGGCCTGAAGCAAAGGCTCTAATAGCATCTCCCGCAGCGGAGAGAGGAAGCCTTTGCGTTATGATCGGCTCTACCTTAAGGGCGCCGGATGCGATGAAATGGAGTGCCATCTCCCATTCCTTCCCTGGGAACGGGGCGCTGTAGGACATCCAGGACCCGAAAATAGCAAGCTCTTTACGGA
Source organism: Bacillota bacterium (assembly GCA_013178125.1). NCBI lineage: Bacteria > Bacillati > Bacillota > Bacillota bacterium. Next base: position 5,443 of record JABLXJ010000030.1, read on the forward strand.
TGATCATCTCAAATACCGGCCCGGAGAAGGTAACATCCCGGGGCGATGTGCCTATGAGAACTACCTTTGCTCTGCGCCCCGCTACCTTTAGCGCTTCTACCTGTGTGGCAGGGTGGCCCGCCGTCTCAAACACATAACCTGCCCCTCCCCCTGTTTCCCCGATGACCGCCTCCTCCAAAGTAGCGCCTTCCCCCCGGGCATCCACCGCGACATCGCACCCAAGCCTCCTTGCGATCTCAAGCTTCTGGGGCACTACATCCACTGCTATGACCTTCCTGGCACCGAGTATTCTGGCCCACTGGAGTGCTAGAAGGCCTATGGTCCCAGCCCCAAGCACAACTACACTCTCGCCAGGAGTAAATCCCGAGATGAGCATGGCATGAAGCGGAACGGTGGCCGGCTCAAGCATAGCACCTGCCTCATAGGAGACGGAATCCCGGAGGTGAACCAGATTGCGTTCGGGCACCGCCACGTACTCAGCAAACCCTCCGTTGCGTCTTGAACCGATGAAGTCATAACCCATGCAAAGCGAAAAATACCCTTTCTCGCAGGATTGGCAGGTAAAACATGGAATAAGGGGCGCCACAGCGACACGCTCGCCCTGCCTGAACCGACCGCCAGACGTTTCCCCTGACTTACAAACCTCCCCTGATACCTCATGGCCGAGGATGATGGGGTAATAGTGCGCCCCGGAGCCTAGAGCCCTTACTATATCTGAACCACAGATCCCTGCAGCCCTGACATGCACCAGCACCTCGCCCGCGCCGGGAACGGGCTCCCCCATGTCTTCATATCTTATGTCCCCCGGCCCATGAACCACAACCGCCTTCATAATGCACCTGCCTCTTTTGTGCTTTCTCTGAGCTTACGGAAGGTATCCTTCAGGCCCTCATATGCAGAAAGGTAAATCTCAAAGAAGCCATCGTAAACCCTGCTTATCTCCTCACGGGGGTGGAATACGCGTTTTATGTGTACCATTTCCCTGATAGAAGTCACAATATCTCCATAAATCCCCACCCCCATGCCGGCAAGAAGCGCAGCGCCCCAGATGGTTCCTTCCTCCACGTCAGGCACGGCGACGGGCTTCCCTGTGACATCAGCCTTGATCTGGCACCAGACCTCACTTTTTGCAGCCCCACCAACGCTTATAAGCTGCAAGACCCAAGCCCCGGCCTCCTCGGCAACCTCGAGGTTATGTCTCAAAGCATAAGCACATCCTTCCATGATGGCCCGTACCACCTCGGCCCACGTCTTATCATAGGAAAGGCCAATCAAAACGCCCCTTGCATCCTGATCCCAGATCGGGGAGCGTTCTCCTGCCATATAGGGAAGGAAAACGAGCCCGCCTGAACCCGGACTGACCCGGGCCGCTTCGCGGCTAAGAAGTTCAAAGCCGCCCTCCCCGGGCCCTGTGGCAATCCGCCCGACCTGCCCGAAGGTCTCCAGAAACCAGCCTAACGACCCGCCGCCAACTGTTCCGCCCTGAAGGAGCCATACCCCAGGGATCACGTGAAACCCGAGGATAAGCCTTGGCGTTACCACCGGCCTATCCGTGCAGATGCTCATCCCGCCAGCCTGTCCTCCCTGCTCCTGGGTCTCGCCCGGGCGAGCCACACCCCCGCCCAGAGTAGCACACGCAGCATCAAGGCCGCCCGCCACGACAGGCGTACCCTCCGCAAGGCCAGTCTCGAGGGAGGCCTCACGCGTCACCTCTCCCACGACCGCCGATGGCGGGAAAAGCTCCGGGAAAAGCCCGGGTTCCAGCCCGAGTTCCTCCAGGATTTCGCCTGACCATTCCGCTCTTGCCATGTCAAAGCCATAGACCCCATAACCCTGGGAGATGTCCTGAGAAAAGGCCCCCGAAAGCTTCTTTACGATAAAGCTGTTGGACTGCAGGAATTTGAACGCGTTCCGGAAGACTTCAGGTTCGTTCCTTTTGAGCCAGAGGATCTTAGGGATACAGAAGGCGGGGTCAATGCGGTTCCCGCTAACCCTGAGCACCTTCTCTTCTCCAACCTTCTCCCGGATCTCCTCACACTCCGTTTCTGCACGCCTATCCAGCCAAATCATAGCCCTCCGGAGCGGCCGGCCCTGCGAATCCACGGGAAGGGCAGCCCAACTCTGGCCTGCAATTCCGATCCCGGCGATCTCACGAGGTTCCACGCTCTGCAAGACCGAACGTATGCCGCGAACCGCTGCCTGCCACCAGTCCCGGGGGTCCTGTTCAGCCCGGAGGGGCCCTTCCCGGTAGGTGGGGTAAGAATTTGACGCGCTGGCAAAGAGCTTACCCGAGGAGTCAAAGACCCCAACCTTTGTGCTGGAAGTACCGATATCTATTCCAAGGAGATAGTCAGCCATCAGTTGCCCCCTCACCCAGATGAATGCACGAGTTAACCCGACCAAAAAGTTACTCCGCTGCAGGCCCAATTAATGTAATCTTGATAGCCTCCTCACGTTCGGCGACCTCAAGCGCCCTATCGAGCTCGCCGATGGTAAAGTGATGGGTTATAAGCCTTGCGAATGGGATCCGCTTGTAACGTTTAAGGAGGCTGAACGCCTTATCGAACGTGCGTGGCGGGTTTGCGCTGAGCCCAAGGAGCCGTATGTTCTTTATGCAGATCTGCCTGCATGGGTCAATCCTTACCTTCTGTCCAGGGGTCACCGTATTCCCGACCTCAACCACAGTCCCAAGCCTTCTGACCGCTTCTACGGCTTCAACGAAGGCATCAGGGGTTCCGACGCATTCGAAGACCACGTCAGCACCATGGCCACCGGTGATCTCCCTGATACGTCTCACCCTATCTTCAGCCGAAAAATCCTCCGCACTCATGGTATAATCTGCAAACCCTAACTCCTCGGCAAGCGTCAGCTTGAACCTACGTCGACCGGTTAGAATTATCCTCTGCACTCCCGCTTCCCGGCAGGCTATCGCTACAAGTAAACCCACGGGTCCGGAACCCAAGATGCAAACGGTAGAATCGTAAGAAAGACCCTCTTCCATTATCCCCGGGCAGGTCTGGCTCAGTTCCACCGCCCGTAAAGCCACCCCGGTCGGATCCAGGAGGGAAGCCACATCCCAGGGCATATCCTCGGGCAACTTCCACATATAAGTTCCCGGGCGCAGATAGACATATTCCCCAAACCCGCCGTTAAAATGCGGGGCCAACTCACAGTTGGAATCATACAGGGGGTCCCCTATGTCCAGGATCTCAAATGGCATCCCGTAGACATACCCATTAGTGCACGTCATCGCACCCGGCTTGAATCTAAGGCACCCCCAGCAATGCCCGCAAGGGATCCATGGGAAAAGCACAACCCGATCCCCGATCTCAAGCCCGGGGTCGTTAAATACCTTCATGCTCTGACGGGCATTCTTGCCCATGGCCACGACCTTCCCCGCTATCTCATGGCCCGGAATCACTGGGTAAGGTGGAGATTGCTTATAGAGGTGTCTATCGGTTCCGCATACGCTTGCGGCCCCCGTCTCGAGAAGCACTCCATCGCCGTCAACCGAAGGTACCGGAAACCTTCTCTTCTCTATCCGGTGAGGCCCCGCCCACACTGAAGCCAGTCCTGTCTCGGACATACTCCCACCCCTTTCTGCGTCATAATTACGGCTACGGTTTTAACCCCATGCCTCCGCCAAATCCCGTGCGGTCATGAAGGATGAACCGATCTCGCGAAGCTCCTCGATGAGCTTTTCAAGCTCGGCAAGGGCCACGTCGCCGCAATTCCTGGTTATAAACTCATCAGGCATTACGCTCCCTTCGCCGTAATGGATTAGCCCCCTTGGCATCTCCATAAATTCCCAGGGATGCATATAGAAGCAAAGCACTGCCGGAAGGCCATGGTCTGCATTGTAACTTATGAAACTCTTAACGTGAGCCATCAATTTATCTGCGCCCTCGGTTCGGAAAAGCGGCCACTGGTCCCTATCCCGCCCGAATTCATCGTGGCTTTCCATGGCCATATCCGCAAAATTGGGGATCTCCAGAAGCTTCATATCTCCCTCTTTGGTCCAATCGTCCCGGTGAGGGTGATAGGGGACCAACCTTTCCCTGTAGTAGTAAAGCGGGTAAGAGGCGTCCGCTACATAGCCGAGTTCCTCCAGCGCCCTTGCCACCGCCGTGCTCCCCCAGAGCCTTGGACAGCGGAAAGAAACGACCTTCTTGCCGAGGACGTCCTCAACGCATTCCGTAGCCTTTCTGACCCTAAAGGGCACCTCCTCAGGGAGGAGGGGTTTGATGCCGGGGATCGGGAAAAGCTCATCTCCGATGGTCTCGTGGTAAAGGGTATGGCACCCCACCTCATGGCCCTCTGAATCCACACGCCGTAATATCTCGGGGAACTTCATGGCGACCTCTCCGGTGAAGAAGAAAGTAGCCTTGACCCCCGCTTTGCCAAGCACATTGAGAATCTTCGGGGTCCCGTAATTGACTCCCTCGTAGAACGGCGTCCAACTCCCAAGGTCCGTCTCCATATCGAAACCCAAAACGGTTATGATATCCCCTGCCTTAACCCTGCTGAACCTGCCATCAGCCATACCAACGCCGCCCTGTGGGCGGCCCGCCCCCTTTCTAGTAACGTGGTTTGCAGGCTGACCTTCGCATCTGCCCGTCCTCAGCATTGCGCTATAGCTCTATGACCTCGCGCCGGAAATCAGACAGTTCCTCAACCCCATCCCTCGTAACCCTTACCCCATCTTCAAACCGCAATCCCATGGATTCACCGCGAAGGAATATATCCACGCTGAAAACCATATTCTCTTCAAGAAGCCACTCAGAATTCGACTCTATCCAGGGGTGTTCACACTCCATAAGCCCGGTACCGTGACACGGCCCGTAAAGAAGCCAATCCCCGAATCCCAGACCTCGCACGGTTTCCCTGAAAACCCTGTCCACCTCTTTTGCCGGGATCCCGGCTTTCATAACCCGGAGAGTGGCAAGCTCCGCTTCAAGTCCAACCTTCATGAATTCCTTCACATCATCCGGGGCCTTCCCCAGGACAAATGGCCTTCCTATGCTGGAGGAATACCCGCCGACCCTCGCGCCCACCTGGATCTGGACCAGTTCGTTCTTCTGTATCTTCCGGTAAGTGGGTCGGCTGATGGCCTGGTTGGTATTGGGACCGGAAATACACCACATCGGAAAGCCCTCGGTCTCCGCCCCAGCCTGCATCATGGCCTCACGAGCAATGGAGGTCACCTCGATCTCGGTCATCCCCGGCCTTACCTTCTCAAGCGCTGCAGAGAGGCCGATCTTCGAAAGCCGGTAGGCTTCCCGGTGAAGGGCCAGTTCGTTTTCGCTCTTGATCATCCTCATCTTTATGAGAATCTCATCGGCCCTTATCACTTCCCCGCCCTTCATGGCATTTCTGATTCCCTCATATATGGGAATCGGGAGAATGCTATAACCGACAAGGCCAAGCCGCTCTATACCGCGTCCGTTCGAGGCCTCATCGAAAAGCTCCTCGAAGGTTGTAAGCTTCTCTCCCGGGTATTCAGGCTCAGAGGACTCGCGGTAAGCCAAAACCCTCCTGATCTTGGCTATTTTTGAGCGGGATCTCGCATATGTGTAGCTTTCGGGGCCTATAACCAGGATCGGTTCCCCTTCCACGGGCACAAGCACCCCAGCCGTCTCAAAGGCAGGCCAGTAGTCAGCCAGATACCTTACGTTCTGGGGTTCGGCCTCGTCCCCGTAGGTGATGAGAGCATCAAGCCCCCTCCTCGCGAGTTCAGCCTGGATTCTCCTGATCCGCTCTTCGAATTCCCATTTGGGTATTTCGACCATCATGATGAACACTCCCCCATTCCCTTACTGAAATGTTCTATGCTCAATGAGGAAAAGCCATCTCCGCGCAACCCGTCCCGAAAATGTTCCACCCCCGGGGGCATCCCAATACGCCTTTGGGTGCCGCCGCAGTCGGCATGGAAGGCCTATCCGCTTAACTCTCCCCAGCGGCGAGCTTCGCTCTGAACGTCGGGATCTCTTCCGTAAGCACCTTTTCTACCTGCTGAAGCTTGGCCTCGATATCCTGGACTGTATAGAGATAGCCGGGCTCGGGATGATAGCCGATCCGCGAATCCACCCTCACTATATCCAGGCATCTCCGGGCCGTCTCGAGTTCTCGCTTAAGTATATCCTCAATCCTATCCAGGAGTTCCCGCTTTCTGCCGGTGTCCGCTGTCCTATAAAGCTCGTCACGCGCCTCAAGGAATTCCACCAGGTTTACCGTGCTCTCGAAATGATACACGAACGCCTGCGCCACGTTGAAGTCCCGGAGTGCGGGAACCTTCAGATTGTCCGGCACAAGCGGCAAGGCCGTTTTATACTCTCCTATTCCCTTGTTCCATTCAGAGATCATCTTCTTGAAATATTTTAGGAGTATCCCTGTGCCGTAGACTGTCCAATCCAGGGAATCGCCAAAAGGCTGGCCGGGCACCCAGTTCGGCGGCATCGGGCGGTTCACCGGGGTGAAGTAAAACGGGTGAGCGGGCGCGCGGTTCATCGGGCCCTGGTCCGCCGCTATGCGGGCATGGAAGGGATAGTAGTTTATAGCGTCGCTGAAATGTCTCCACGCAGCCAGTATATGTGGGGCGGCTGCGCTGCCGAACTCCCTTTCGGCGACCTTCGCCAGGAATTCATCGGGGTTCGGCTTCGGAGACCAGCTATATCTTGCAGCAACCTCCGTGCAAATCGAAGGGTAATTCCCGAAAATCCAGCATCCAATGAATCCCGTAACCCCGGCATCCAGCATAGCCTCAAACTTGCGTGCGAGTTGATATGGAATAGGGTAATAAGGAACGGTCGCCAGTTCATGTGTGCTGGTCAGCTGAATCTTGGCGTAAATCGGAAGGCCATGCTTTCTCGCTTCGTCTCTCGCTTTAATGAACCTCTCGGATGGGCCTATGTACGAAAGGCTATATTCGTCGATATTCAAAGTTACATCTTCTAGGACTTTCTTGCCACCCCGCTCGAAATCGCCCATAAAGATGACATCTTTGGGGAGCTTCTCAATGATCCCAGGCTGGGGGTCGGGCCCATACATGCCCCAGCTCCAGTTCCAGACTATTACCCTGGCATCCGGGCTTGCTGCCCGTACGCCGTCCCGGATAAGAGTTATGACCTCAGATACGACTTCATCGGCCGGGCGACTCTTGCAGCGCGGGCAGGATATATTGATTCCCCGCGAGTAGCAGTGGGTCTTGTATTCAGAGGCATTGATTAGGATCACCCCTCCAAGCCCTGGGCAAGCCCGGAGGAGGTTCTCTGTTGCTTCCCGCAGGAAGGCCTTGACCTGAGGCTGGCTAGTGCAGAGGGAATGTGCCACCTTCTTAAGCATGTAACGCTCGTTGAGTTCCTCTACTGTAAGGTCATCATCCCCTACCCCGGGGTAAACGAACGGTATCGGCCCCCGCTCCGGTTCCCCTTTGAGGTCGGGATACTTCTCCCAGAATTTATCATCCGCGTAAAAGCCCATGGGCTCACACAGATAAAGGTAAACGTCGATCCCATATTTCCCTGCCCTCTTGATGAGCTCATTGAGCTTCCTCTGGCGTTTTTCGGCCGCAAGGCCCAGTTCTGGAAAGACGCTGGTCCTCACAGCTGTCCTCAGAATGCAATGAAGCCAGATCCCGTTTATCCCCTGGTGAGAAAGGCGGGCAAGGTAAGGTTCAGGGTAGGCATCACGCGGGTGGCCGAGCTCATCGTGGTAGATGCTGTAGTAACTCCGCAGGATACGGACTTCAAAGGCTGGGTTTCTTACAGTCTCCCCCCGGCGGAGGTAAGGGGCCTTCCGGATGCCCATGAGTTCTTCCAGGTGGTAGAGGGCATACATAGCGCCGCGCTCGTTTACTGTGTCGACCGCGATAGCGTCCTCCGCAATCCTTATCCGGTAACCGTCGGGCCCCAGTCCAGGATGGGCAGCAGGATCGGGATCTACATTGATAGTTATGACGTTTTCCGCCCGGCTCCCCTGCGGGACGATTACTGGATCACCAATTGGAACTCCCATAGAGTTATGCATGAACTCCCGGAAATCCGAAATGGCGGTATCAAGCACAATTCCAAACGGGCGGGATACGACGATCTTCCAATCACGATTTATCTCCGTTTCCTGTCCTCCACGGCTCACCGAAGGGTCTCGCAGGGGTTCGGTATGTAACTCCGTTTCGAACCATTTGACGAAATCAAAGGGCTTCTCCGGGCTGAGAAGGTACATGTGACCACCTCTTTTTCAGGTAAATTAAGACGTGATGCGGTTTATCTCAGGGGCGTCGCCGGTTTTGCTCTGTCGAGAATACGATCTGGGGAATGTCGGCCTGGCTCCGGCGAGACAGCATCAGTCTCGGGCCATCTCCACCTGCCAGGTTAAAGTATACACTTTTCATTCCAGAGAGTCAAGATTTATTTACGGCATAAATAAGGAGGATTCCCGAAAATATCGGGTTATATGCCTGGATCTCTTTTGTTTTTCCTGCGTCCGGACGGGTATTAATTTTCGATTAGAACTAATCCTCTATTGGTCCTCACCTGCTGGTCCTCACCTGCCGACTAGGCTTCAGCCTCCATTGTAGGGCGTTTAGGCCAAATACCCCCTATCCGTGTTTGGCTCAAAACGGGGTAGGCTGAGTAGTTACGCCGGTGGCAAAATACCCCCGTTCGCACTATCCCGACTGGTGCGAACTGAGCTGCCGCACAATCAGAGGGATGACTCTGGCTTTCTCCTGATCAGATATCCGAACCCTGTGCATCCAGCTATAGAAAGTATCCCTCCCGTAATTGAGATGGCGGGCCCCAGCCCCAAATGCTCTGCCGCAACTCCGATAAGCCACGGGAAAACCATTCCCCCGAATGAGCCCGACGCTATGATGACCCCAAGCGCAGCCCCGGCCTGACCTGGAAAATAATCCGCTGCAGTGGCCAGGATCGTGGGCCAAGTTCCCGCCATCACAAGCCCGATCATACCTGCGAGGATGACCATGTTAACCGGATCTGAAACCAAGTATAGGCCCGCGAACATCACAAATGAACCTGCGAAGCTAAAAAACACAAGTCTTCTCGGGTCAACCTTCAGTGTAAGCCAGCCACAGGCTAGCCTCCCTGGTATCATAGCTCCCCAGAAAACCGATAGGCTGAGCGATACGAGCGTATCCTGAGCCGCAAACCCGGATGATAAAAGATAAGAAAGCCAGGATGCAAGGCCCTGTTCAGCCCCGACGTATGCAGCCATGGAAAAGCTCAAAACCCAGAAGGTTGGATTCCCCATGAACTCAGAGAACTCCCGGAGTCCCAAACGGTTGACCCTGGTAAAGGGCGGGAAAATCTGCCCTGCCAGAAATGCGGCCAAGGCGAGAGCCAGGAGGCCAACTATAAAGTATGACCCGCGCCACCCGATACGGGAAGTCTCGCAATACGCCGCGAAAAATGGCACTACAAGAGCACCGAGGTTGAATGAGACCTGGGCCAGGTTCATGAGAAGGCCTCTATTCTCGGTCAAGTCGGCCATCAGCGCAGATACAAGCCCCTCCACAAGGCCCGCACCGATCCCGAGAAGGAGCATTCCTGTAAGGACAGAATAGTAACCTGGAGAAAACCCTATTACCAGAAGAGAAGCCCCTATGAGGACAACGCCGCCGAGGAAAGGCCCCCTGCGGCCCAGGATATCAGAGAGAGCCCCACCAACAAGGACGGATGTGGAATACCCGAAGAAATACGAGGTAAAAAACCAGCCGGCCCTGGCCGTCTCGATCCTGAAGGCCCCGGAGAGCGCCGGAAGAAGCCGCGGAGTGAGAAACGTAGCCCCGGCCAGGATAGCGACTGCAGCAAAGCACCCAGCCAGGAGTGCCCGGTTGCCCATAATGTCGCGAGCCGGGGCTGATCCGGCTTTACATATGGTGGCCTGTGCAACGGCATCGCTTGGTTCGACAGCATCTGCCTCAGCTTTCGTTGAGGTCACCCCCAGAGGCCTGTCTCCTCGCCTTCGCCGCGGCTGCGGCCATTGCCATTGCTCCCCCGCGGCATGTCCCCTTCACGCACTATATCGCAAAACCTAGGGGCCCCGAAAAATTCGTTCGCAGCGTTCAGTGCCGCCCCCAGAACTCCGCAATCCTCCCCGAACGAGGTCTTAAGGATTTTGAGATCCTTCAATGCATGCCGGTTTGCCCGCAGCATAATGGTACGCCTTGCTTCCTCAAAGACAGGCTCAAGCCGCTCGATAACTGCACCACCCAGTATAATCAGCTCCGGATTCAGAATATTCGTGATGTTACTAAGTGCGATGCCGATAAGTTGGCCCGTCTGAAGACAGATGTTAATCGCTACTTTATCACCCGAAGCTAACTCCTTAACAATGTCAAGCATCGCTTCCCCTTTGCCTATACCTGCGGAGAATTTCACATTTATGGTTGGGAAGGTAACGCCATTCTCAAGGCAGCCATAGTTCCCACAGGTACAGCGGCCCATGTCCTCATCAACAGTAGTGTGGCCGAGGAGCCCCGCCACGTTATTGTGACCCCTCAGGAGTTCCCCGCCAGACACGATTCCACATACGATACTAAATCCTACTGCCACGAAAATAAACTCCAGCGCATCTCTGGCCTTGCCCATCCATTTCTCGGCCACGGCCATCGCCCGGCCGCCCTCCTCAATTGTCGTGAGCACCCCCAGGCGTTCCTCGAAGTAGTCCTTAAGCCTTATACCCTCCCATCCGGTTGCATTTGGTATGTCAAGGCACACGCCGGAAGCCGAATCAACGATACCCGAGACGCCAAATCCTACGCCCGCCACCCGCGAAGGATCTATCCCGGTCTTATTAAGCAGTGATTGGATAACCCTATAGAGCCCTCCGGCCTTGTCATCACCCAGGTCCCTGGTGAGGATTTTCTCCCCAGTAAGCTTCCTCTTAAGGCTTGAATCGTAAACCCCAAACCTTGTGTGGTAAGCCCCTATGTCCACTCCGACGAAATAGGCCAGATCTGGATTTACAGACAGAAGAATCAGGGGGCGCCCACCCCCCTGCGAGAAATCCTTTCCGGTTTCGATGATGAATCCGGAACCTAAAAGCCTCTTCGTGACATTGGAAATGCTGCTAAAGGAAAGGCCACTTTTATCCACTAAGTTGTTCCGCGCGATCTCTCCGTGAAACCGGATAAGATTCAATATCAAGCGTTCGTTGTAATTGAGTTCCTCCCGTTGCATTGAGGTGTACCCATCCCTTCCCCGGGCTAATATTTTTCATCATCCGCATTCTGAAATATACTAGTTCCGATGGAACTCGTCAAGGTTAATACACGACTTGATGAACATCAGGATCCCTCCGCAGTGCCGAAGACACAACCTTAGTTCCACGTAAAGAAATATATCGCCGAAATTCTCCTAATAGGGGCGGGAAATCCTAAGTCGATATCAATTATGATCGCAACTGGATGTAAATTTTTCTTGATAACTGGACTTATGATATAAGGCCCCACTATATGGAATGCGGCAGCTAGCTGGGAGTCTGTGATGGAAACAGATAGCATGGAAAGAGTCGCAAAATTACTTCTTTGGCCATCCACTTGCCGTGCGTTGGT
>JABLXJ010000031.1 GCA_013178125.1 Bacillota bacterium
GGCATTCAGCTCTGGACTACAAGAGCCCGGCGGAGTATGAAAGAATGCTTACGGAAACTGAAGAGGCAGCGGAGATGGCCGCTGCCACAATTTGAGGTGTCAACAGAAACGGGGCAAGTCCATCTTCTATTTGTGATTCCACTTCTAGTGTAGGTGCAATCAGGTATACTTCTCTAAAACGATTGCTAAGGAAATTTATATAGACATAATGCCAGTAATTTATTGAATATCTATTCCTGAATTTATACAGCCTGAAGCCCCCAAGGATTGCGATACTGTTATTTCCAGACATAGTTCTTCTCCAGCTCAACCACATCCCTTACTTGATAGTATCTCAGCATATGCCATTATCTCTAGGTCGTATTTCAACTCCATAATCTGAGATCTTTATATTCTTGATCGCTACATAAAATCAATAACAAACTTGACCTAGGATAACTGCTTGTTATGCTTCCAGCCAATGCCCTTCTTAGCGACAAGCAGCCATGTATCTTTCCACCCTGGGAAAATGCTTGTGACGAATGAATACATTGGCCTGATGGTCGATGGCAGTCTTTGTATCATGTGATCAACTCCTCGAAGCTCTAATATTTCCAAGTCAAGATATTTAGAGAGCTTGACTAAATCGTCTCTTACATACTCTCGAACATGCCCTCTATAATAACCACCATGCCAATAATAATCTTCATAACGTGGCATATTAGTTCTTCCGAACATCACAGCAATTCGCTTTCTGATATTTACCGCATTAGGAATAGTGACGAACAATATCCCCTCCGATTTGGCAAGCCTAAGTAGACCAGTGAGAACTTTCCGTGGCGAATTATGGAAGTGTTCGAGTACATGATGGATCATTATCATATCGAAATAGCATTCATCCTTAAATGGAATCATCTCATTTTCTATTAATCTAAAATCAATACCGATATTTCTTGCAAATGAAATTATCTTTTCTTTGTTATCCGATTCTCTGTGCCATTCATCTTGTAAATCATCGCAAGCAGAACATTGGAAACCTAGGTATTGAAGGATTGCTACTTTATCACAAGGCCCAGAACCAAAATCTAAGATCTTAGAACCTGGTTTCAAATAGCTCAGCACAGTTATCGCAATATTCAACTCTGCTTCTCTTTGATGCTCAATATATTCTTTGAAAGGGAAATCTTTGCTGACGAGCATCCTTGCTTCTTCCGGCGTCACAATCCTTCTCACCTTTCTCTGAATTCACTAATGGCCAATCCTATAGTGAATAACTCTACACAACTATTATTTATATCCGTGACCAAGAATCTCCTCAAGTAGTTCATGTGTATTAGTTAACATGAAAGCGCCTGTGTGAACGATAAATCCTTAAAACGTAGGAAGGGTTTATGAAAGGAGGCACACAGGATGCTTAGCATCGGAGTTGACCACCACAGCACATCATCTCACCTGACAATCTGTGACCAAGAGGGAAGCGTCGTCCTGAGCAAAAGGATACCCAGCAACAGAGAAGAGCTAGCAAGAATAATATCCCGCTATGATGAACCGAAGCAGGCCGTGCTTGAGGCAGGCTACAACTGGGGTCGGATGTACGACTGGCTGGATGAGTTGGTGGATGAGGTATTCTTAGCTCATCCCCAGAAACTGAGGGCTATCGCGGAAGCAAGAATAAAGAACGACAAGATAGATTCCGAGATCCTGGCACAGCTGCTCCGTAGCAACTTGATTCCACCGGCCTTCGCCTTCTCCAGAGAAAACAGGGCGGTGAAGAGGGTGCTCCGCCAGAGGATGTTCTTAGTCAAGCTGAGAACCATGCTCAAGAACAGGATTCACGCACTTCTTATGCAGCACGAGATAGAAAAGCCTAAGCTCACCGATCTTTTCGGCACCCGCGGCATGGCATGGCTTCAGGCGCTCGAGCTTCCATATCCCGATGACGCCATATTCAGAGAGGATCTTGTGCTACTGCATGAAGTAACCAGTCGTATCGGGAACACGGAGAGCCTGCTGGAGGAGATAGCGCGAAAAGACCCCGTGGTATTCCGCCTGCGCAGCATACCTGGCATCGGTAAATATTTCTCCATCTTGATCAGATACGAGGTCGAGGACATGAGCCGGTTCCCCACCCCCAAGAAGTTCGCCTCATACGCCGGCCTTATCCCCTCCACCCACTCCTCCGGCGAGAGGACCTATCATGGCAGGATAACCAAGCAGGGGAACAAATATCTACGCTGGGCACTGGTTGAGGCTGTCACTGGGGCTATTCGAGTATCGCCGCAACTGAGGACCTTCTATGAAAAACTCAAGAAACGCAAGGGTGTAAAGGAAGCCCAGATCGCTACGGCCAGGAAGCTCGCCGAGATCATCTGGCATGTCTGGAATGAGGATCGCCTCTATGAGATTCGATAGATATCTTTGGGACCCGGTTGCCCTCTCTTGTGACTAGGCTTTAAGGCCTCTGTATTAGTTTAGGGAACCAAGGGTCCAATGGTTAAGATGTGATGGCTCATTTGAGCCAGGCACCGATGGAAGTATGACCGGAGTGTCCTATCTCGGAAAATAATATTGACAGGCGCCTTTCATGGAAGTCACTAGCTTACCGGACACTCACCCTCCTAGATAGCAAAGCAGTCACCCCGTCCCTTTGGGTACAATTGACAGGATGTGTAAGGACCGTCAAGCGTACCGAAAGGAGACTGTGATGACTGCTAAGGAAAAGGTAGCACAGAGGAAGTTGTCCATGCTACAGCTGGCCGCAGAACTGGGGAACGTGAGCAAGGCCTGCAAGATCATGGGATATTCCAGATCCCAGTTCTACGAGATCAAGAGAGCCTTTCAGACCGGGGGATTAGAAGCGCTGCTAGACAGGCCTTCCATCCCCGTATCCGTCCCCCACAAGGTGGCGGAGGAGATCGAAGCCAAGGTCATAGACCTCTCCATCGAGCACCCCGCCTGGGGGCAGATGAGGGTGCGGGACGAGATGATCATGCGAGGAGTGGTCTTAGGCGCCACTACAGTGCGCAACATCTGGGTGCGCAATGACCTGGAGACGAGATACAAGCGAATGCTTGAGCTGGAGAAGAGGTCGGCAAAGAAAGGGTTCGCCCTCACCGAAGAGCAGATAAAGCTACTGGAGAAGCACAACCCGGAGTTCGCCGAGCGGCACATAGAGACGCTGTATCCAGGCTATCTGCTCAGCCAGGACACCTTCTACGTGGGCACGCTCAAGGGCGTAGGCAGGCTGTACATGCAGGCGGTGGTGGACACCTACTCATCCTTTGCCTTCGCCAAGCTGTATACGGCGAAGATCGCCATCACCGCGGCGGATATCGTATTCGACCGGGTCCTGCCCTTCTTTGCTGGTGAGGGAATCGTGGTGAACGCGATGCTCACAGACAACGGCAAGGAGTACAAGGGCAGGCTCGATGAACACCCCTATGAGCTGCTGCTTTCCCTCCACGACATCGAGCATCGCTTCACCCGGGTGGGAACCCCCCGCACCAACGGTTTCGTGGAGAGATTCCACAGAACGGTGCTGGACGAGTTTTTCCGCGAGGCTTTCCGCAAGAAGTCCTATGCCTCGGTTGACGAGCTGCAGATAGATCTCGACGCCTGGCTCAAGCACTACAACTACGAGCGGCCGCACCGGGGCTATCGCAACCTGGGTAGAAAACCATACGAGACCTTCAGTAAAGGGAAAAAGGAAGTGGACAAGGGGAAGAAAGCTGATGATGATAAGGAGGTGAAGAAGGTAGCTTAAGGACGTGCCGGAGACCCGAAGGGACGGGGGCACTGTCCGGAAAGCTCGTGACTTTTACAAGTAGATCAATGCGAAGGGATAATCTGGTTGACGTCAATAGATTTGCCCTTTGCACGAGATGGTCTTATTCTGTTAACAATAGGACAGAGGTTGATAGTATTATGATAAGAGTGCTTTTTATCTCACGCTATCCAGGGCCCCCCTTGCATGGTGGAAACATTTATATAAACAACATTTTGAATAATTTGGATAAATGGATCACAATAAGTATGGTCTATTACCTTGACTACGAAGACGATGATAACAACCGTAATGAATACTTAACGAGTACCTGGTCATGCCTAGATGAGGTAACCGGCGTTAAATGCCTGGTTCCCTTAACTCATTGGCAGCGTTTGCGAGGCCTTGCTTCAAGCCTTCCCCCAGGCGTCTACTATACCACTCATGCTGTTGGTCACAGAATATGTGAAGTTGCGGCTGAGCTAGTAAGCAGAGGGAAGGTGGACATAATTCACTTGTGGAGCGCAAATCTAGCTCATAGCTTGAAAGATATTTCTCAAGTTCCAAAAATCCTTACGTGCGGCGACTCATTCTCCCTTATTCATAAGAGTTATGCTAGAAGAAAGAAGTTTCCATTAAATATGTATCACCATCTTGTTTCTTCGCGCTTTATACGATACGAACAGTCCGTGTATCCTTATTATCAGATTGTTGTGTTTTTTTCAGAAAGAGACAGAAAGTCAGCAAATCTATCGGCAGAGATAAGACAATTGGTAATACCAAATGGTGTTAACTCATCGCTTTTTACTCCGAAAAATATATTGAAGAAAAATGAAAAGCCCATACTTGCTTTTCACGGTGACTTTATTGGAAATTATGCTAATATTGAGGCTGCACGATTTATAATTGATAGAATTGGTCCTAGACTTTCAGCATTCCTAGGAAATAATGGTTTTGTTATTCAAATCTTTGGGATTGGTGCAGAAAATATACTTCAAGGCATTGATTTTCCCTGGTTAGAAGTGCATGGTTACATAGACAATATTGTGGAAAAATTGTCACAAGCTGATATCTATTTGGCTCCCATATTCTCCGGAGCCGGTATTAAGAATAAGGTTCTTGAGGCTATGGCTTGTGGGCTTCCGGTTATCGGTACCCGAGAAGCTTTTGAAGCCCTTGCTGTTAAAAACCACTCTCATTGCATAATCTCAAATATTGAGACTTTTACTGATCATGTTGTTAAATTAGTTGAAGATAACGCTACTCGAATTAGCATTGGTCTCAACGCAAGAAAGCTGATGGTTGATAAGTATTCATGGAAATCTGTTGCTCGGCGGTATTGCCAATTGTACGAGGAGTTACTCACTTAGATGTTTATAATTTTATGGATCATTTCAGTAATAGCTGCTATTTTCTTACGATACGTATTTGAACCTTCAAGCTCTTCGTTGTTATTTATTTCTATTTTTTCTGCATTATTAGTCTTTTCATATCTATTGGAACAGAAGAAGTTCGGAGGGATGAGACATAACTTTCTGGGCATTCTTTATGTTGTCTTTTTTATGCTTAATTTCTCACTTCGGGGAATAGTCTTATCTTCGCATTCAGCCATAAATAACGCACCCTATTACTTGGACGATAACAGTCTAATTCAGGCCATGCTTTATGCTTTATTGGGCCTCGGCTTTTTCTTGCTTGGATTTCATGTTAAGAACACCTTCTTGAAAGCAGAGAGCTGGGGGCATTATATATTCGATCGGGATTTTTCTACAGCAGGCCTTTATCTTTTCTCCATTATAGGGGCTATAAGTATGTTAGTGGCCTCTCTAGTCTCCTTTTCCACTTCCTATCTCACTACAAACTTGAGTTCAATTCCTTCACAAATCGGGACCTTAGGCCTCATTTCGACCTTAATTATCTTATTCCAAGATGCTAATCGTGCCTCTATGTTCCGAATCGCCTGGTGTGCCTTCTGCTTGTTAATCTTTGCGGCAAGCTATTTCATCCTCGGCATGAGATGGGCTCTAGCTTTTGTCTTCCTCTATGTGGTTTTCTATCTTCTTCTAACGAAAGGGAGTATAGGATCAATTATCAAAGGAAAGGGTTTTTGGATATTGGCAGTAATTACAGTCCTTCTATTTATTCTCTTGTTTCCGGTTATGTCTATTTATAAAGGTTATCTAGGCTCTTCGTTTTTTTCAAAGAGTCCATCAGAGCGTCTAGAAATGGCTGTTGATATATATAGAGGAATAGCAATTGGGTCCTTACCAAATAAAGACAGAAATGATTTGAGCTATTTCTTTGATAACCTGTCGAGAAGAACAGGTACGGGGCTGGATTCTTTATCTATACTTATTGCAAACACGCCAGATATTTGGGAGTTTCAATATGGTAAGACATTCTTATTGGGTTTTCTTGCACCTATCCCGAGATTCTTATGGCCTTCTAAGCCGGAAACAAGTCTTGAGGGAGAATTCTACGAAAAATATCTTGGTATGAGCAGATTATCAGGGAGAGGCGGTGCTGGATACACGACTGTTGGCGATTTTTGGCTCAATTTTCACCTTCCAGGAATTATCGTAGGAATGTTTCTCTTTGGCATTCTCCTTAGATTCTTCCAATGTTTTTGTATAGCCAGCGAAGACGCTGTAACTAGAGCTGGTGGCATTGTGTTCCTTCTAATATCTTCGCCCTACTTAGTAGATACGACGAGATCTATTTCCGCAATGGTTTCTGGGCTGTTTGGGCTTATAATTATACCTTTCTTTTTCTTGCTACTCATAAGCAGGAAAAGGGCGCAATATTAATAAGCTTGAAGTGATGTTTAATATACTATTTTTCTCCCATTCTTCCTCTGAAAAAGTCATTATAGGCAATTGCGTTCATCTTGAGATATTCCCACCTCATTTTCAATAAATGTGGCAATATTGAATATCGTAGCGACGCAACAAGCACCGGTATGAAAAAAGGCCGACAATTGTTCCATGCAAAGTATAATCTGTTTCTAGTAAAGTAGTAGGAACCAAGCAATGACATTTGTTTTTTCCTGTTTTCTATTTTATGCCATGCTCCTTTAATTGGTATATATAATATTTTCCAGCCCTTTTTCTTCGCCCTATATAGAAAATCTAATTCATCATAATACCAATAGTATTTCTCGTCGAACATACCAACATCCTCTAAACATCGCCTTGATATCAAAGTCACACAGCCAGTCAAGAAATCTACTTCTCTATTTTCGTCATATTGCCCCCTATCGATTTCTCCGTTCCCTATATGTTTGGTGTTACAGGTCAGCTTGTCGAATGTTCCGCCTGCAAAATTTAACATATTCCTATCGTTGAAATAGTAAATTTTCGGACCAACAGCTCCAATCTTTTCGTCCATAATCATCACGTTAACCATCTTTTTTAGGCAGTCTCTATCGATTATTATGTCATTGTCCAGCTTCAAGTAAAAAATACAATCTGGCGTGCTGGCATTTATTGCTTGATTGTAAGCCGCGGGGGCACCTAAGTTTCTCTCGTTTTCTATCAATCTCAGTGCGTGCCATCCTTGTTGTTGCATTATTTGAAATCTATTTCGTATTATATTTTGAGATCCATCAGTAGAAGCATTGTCAACAATAGTAATTTCAATTGATTTTGTTGGATAATTGAGTCTTGAAATTGAATCTAGTAAATCATCTAAGTGTTCAGCTCCATTCCAATTTGGAATAATTATACTTACAAGCGGATACTGCTCGCTCATTGTACTTCCTCACCTATTATTCTCTCGCATGTCTTGTAGCCCATCATCACAGCGTGGTCCATATTCCCTATTTCATATTTCCAGGTGCCAAATCTACCAATCGAACAGATATCATTACAATCTAGAAACGCTTTAATATGAGATAGCCTCGTGTCTCGGTCCTTAGTTGGGATCGGGTAAGCCTTGGGAAGAGTCTTAACGTATATTGAGACCACTTCTTCCGCCCCTTGGAGAAATCCCTCTGACAGCAACGCCTCGATAGTCCTTTCCACGATCTCATCCTCTCCCTTATCGCCCACGTGGGATGTCTCACACATAAGCGAGCTGAAATGATCAGTCTTGCCCCCAGGAACGTTGAACGGCGAATAATGCGAAAAGTTCGTCATACGGTAGAAAGGGACGCCGGAGTCGACGAAATACATCCAGCATTTGGTAGAGGGGTTTGTTCTTTTAGCCCCTACCCCCACAACAGTCACCTTGTTACTCTTGAGCCCTTGTGCCGCATTACTCAGCGCTGCATCTTTTTCGTCAAGCGCGCAGACAAGCTCATCCAAGGGCATAGTGCTTATCAGAATGTCGTATCCGTCTTCCTGGCCATCTGAAGTCGTTATCTTCTTCATATCGGCGCTGATTTTAATCACATTCTTACCAAAATCTACCTTGTGCTTTATGTTTGTTGACATACGTTTAAAAATGTTGCCCGTTCCTCCCTTGCTCGGAAACTTGAAGGTATTGTTGGGGCCCCAATCAATATCGTCTCTTCTTAGCGCGACATTCCCAGCCAGCCGCCAGAAACTCGGCACGCTCACCCTTTGCGAGATCCACTGATACCCCATCTCGTGCAGGTCATAGCTCCAGACCTTCCGGTTGTATGGAATCATAAAAGACCGGCATATTCCCTTGCCGAAAGTATGTTGCAGCCATTCCTCGAAATCCGCCGCCGCGCTTCGGTTTGGCCATAATCTAGTACCCGCTAAGCCCGCCAGGCATAATAACTGCTCGTGCAAGGGCAGATATTTCAGATTATTTTGAAATGGGTAGGGGACCCAGCTCCCTTTGTATCTTATCCATGCTTCCCGCTGGTGCTCAAGGTACTCGCCCTCCATTACCCTCTCGAAGATAGCGTTGAATGCCTCATCGTTGGAGAATAGGACGTGGCCTCCGAGGTCCCAAGTGAAACCCATCTCATCCCTGAAAGAGGCAGAAAGCCCGCCGACATAGTCCTCTTTCTCGTATATCTTCCAATTCTCATAGCCTAGATCATGTAAAGCCAGACCAGCGCCCAAGCCCGCAGGCCCGGCGCCTATTATTAAGATTCTCTTATCCATCTATGCTCCTGCCTAAGACATATCGTTTGAACAACAGAACATCATCTCTCGTTATCCCCTTCAATAATATAAAAGCGACGCAATACACCACGGCGCCGATAAGGATGTTGATCAAAACATGTAGGTTCGACCAAGCGATCGCCAGGCCCATGATAGCTGATGCCATCGCTGGCTTTAAAATGCAACTCTTCGCATTAATATATACAGCTCTTCTCAACTTGTTGACTAGAAATACGGCAATTACTGCAACTACAGATTCCGAAATAAGCGTTGCGATAGCAGCACCAGCCATTCCGAATGACGGTATCAGCATTAAGTTTAGAACAATATTCACCAACGCCCCACAACCCACACACAGCATATATACACGTTCCTGATCACAAGTCATGAGGGCAAGCCCAAAAGTCAATGTAAAAAAGATAACGATAACTGTCCATAAGAGTATCTGGAACGGCATGGTTGCACCATCGTAACTACTCCCATAAATAAGTACGAGTATTGGCTTGGCCAACAACGTTCCACCTACACCAATCGGAAGAGCCAGAGTGATATATATCTTTTCTGAGATATTCAATAATATTTTGAGCTTCTCTTGGGATTCTTTGAAATAACGTGCGGAAAGGGGGAAAAGTGCTTCCTGCAGAAGGCCTCCTAAACCTAGGATTACGAGGATTATCTTATAAGCTGCGTTATATAACCCAACCATTTCGTCGGTCTTCATAAAGCCAAGCATTACCGTGTCTAGATTGTAGTATATCCGTATCAAGACGATGGAAAAGAAAAAAGGAATCCCTATCTTGAGGGCATATCTAGAGAACTCCACATTAAAATAAGGTCTTATCCAGCCGCATTTTTTTATATATATAGCAGCCATGACCGCAACAGCTAGAGCCGCACTTATTATCGCATAAAGTGGCACTTTCAGAATATCCGATTGCTCCCTTACAAGCAGAAAAACAAGGCCTGAGTAAATCAAAGCCCTGATAATCCGTGAACAGGCCACAATCGCCATACGCTCCAGGCCCCTGAACACCCAGTCAATAGAGATGCCCGTGAGGATAATGGTGATAGAGTAAAGCATGATGAGGGCCTTATCCTCTGGGGGTCTAGGAATAAGGCTGGCAAATAGCACCATTAGCCCTGCAGCAATAGTCGACAGGGTACCTTGGAGAGTCACCACGCCATTTACGATCTTCTGTATGTTCCCTCTATTCCTTGCAACCTCACGGGTACCGAAAAGGTTGAGACCAAAGTCACCTAAAAGTATAAAGTAGGAGAGAATCGCTTGTGCGAAAGCCAAACGTCCAAACCCAACCGTGGTTAGCTTTCTTGCTAAGTATGCTACAACAATAAAGCCGATTGATTCGGTTATTAGTGTCGCTATCAGTAAATTAATAAGATTGCTTATAGCCCGTGCTCCACTCGTTTTCATGTGCTTATATATATCATGCCATCCAGTTCTTTAGCATCTAGTAGTTCCTTGCCAGGTTTCTGCGAATGATATTTCTATTCTGTCCTTTCTAATTCAGCTTCAAATCATTAACGTCTTGCTAGCTGTCAAGGGCGGGATAAAAATGTACCAAAAACGGCGGTTTAAAATTGTAGGTAGCAGAGCAAGTAAACGTCACTTCTTGGACTGACCAGCCCTCTTTGCCTTCGTTTTCGACTGTTCTCTCAGCCGATAGCTGTCGCCCTTGATATTGATGACGTGGCAATGGTGCAGGAAGCGGTCCAGAATGGCCGCGGCAAGGGTAGAATCTGAGAGGTACTCTCCCCACTCCCCCACCCCTTTGTTGGAGGTGATGATGACCGATGCTCGCTCGTATCTCGCCGAGATCACCTGAAAGAAGAGGTGGGCCTCCGCTGGCCCCATGGGCAGGTAACCCACCTCGTCGATCACAAGGAGGGAGGGCGAGGAAAAAGCCCGCATGCTTCTAGCCGAGGCGCCGGTGCGGGAAAGCCTCTCGATCATCTCCTTTAAGGTGGTGAAGTAGGCTTTATGCCCGGCCTTTATGGCCTCCACCGCAAAAGCGATGGCCAGATGGGTCTTGCCCACCCCAGGGGGGCCCAGGAGGAGCACGTTCTCCCGGTTCTCCACGAAACGCAGGTTGGAAAGCTCGGATATCACCTTGGGGTCGAGATCGGGGAGGCAGGTGAAGTCGAAGGAGGAGAGGGTCTTTACCTGGGGAAGACGGGAGAGGCGCATGAGCATGGCCTCCCTCTTTCTGGCCCGGGAAGAGAGCTCCTGGGCGAGCATCTCGGAGAGGAACTGGGTGAAGGACCACCCCTCTTTCGTGGCGCGTGAGATGAGCTCCTCCAGCCCGGAGGCGGTGGCGTCCAGGCCCAGAGAGACGAGGCTATCTGTGATCTCCACCGGTCACCGCCTCGTAGACGGAAAGGTCCCTCTTCTCCACCTCGAAGGGGGAGAGCCCCATGTGAGCCAGCCTTTCTAAGTGCGTGAAGGCCTGCTCCGCCCCGGGGACCCCGCGATAGTGTTCCTCCACCATGACCGTCACCCCGAGGCCCCGCTCCCTCCTTCTGTGGGCGCAGACGAGGGCCCCCTCGCGGGAAAGAAGATGCACCTCGGTGGGGGTGGCGCGCACCTTTACCTCCCGGCCGGCATATTCAGCGGGCGCCGAGTAACGGTTGCCCTCGAAGGAGACGAAGCAGTCCCGGGAGACCTTGCGCACCTCGCAGGTGGCGTAGAAGAAAGGCTCTTCTGGCAGGGGAAGCAGGTGGGGCCGCTCCAGCTCGAAGCGGTCATATGGCGCCTGGCCGGTGGTGGAGTGGACCCGGGAGTTGTAGCCATGGTCCCAGGCGGCGATCTCCGATGCCAGGTGCTCGGCGTCCAGGAAGGTGTGGGAGGAGCAGAAGCGCTTCACTGGACCGATGAGCCTCTCCACCTTTCCCTTGGTCTGGGCGCGGTAGGGCCAACAGGGATTGGCCTGGATACCATAGTAGGCACAGAAGCGCAGCCACTCCTCCGCAAGTACCGCCTCCTCATCCCGCGAGCGGGGGCGGACGACCACCGGCTTCATGTTGTCCAGGAGGATCTCGTAGGTCGTTCCACCGATAGCATAAAAGGTGTCGGTGAGCCCGCCGATGAGGGAGGTCCTGGTCTCATCGGGCACCAGGGTGGTGCGCCGCAGTCGCGAGAATCCCAGCATGACGACCAAGAAGATGATATGGAGCCAACCGGAGAGGAGCTGCACCCGCAGCCTTCCGAAGTCGGCCTGAGCTTGGTAGCCGGGCACGGTCTCGAAGCGCACCACCGCCAGGTTGGCCATCTGCTGTTTCCTCTCCCGCACATAGTCCTTGACGATGGTGTAGGAACCGTCGTATCCCAGGCCCTGAAGCCTTGAGGTGATGAGGGAGGCCTCGAGCTTGGGGCGCATGTCCAGCCAGGCGTCTATCAATGGTTTGAAATCGTCGAGCTTGGAGGACCTCTTCCTTTCCTTGGGCCGGGGTATCTCCTCGGAGCAGCAGAGCTTCTTTGCCGTCCGCCAGTCCATACCCAGGGCTAGCCCTATGTCTTTGTAGCTCATCCCCTGCTTCCTCAGGGCTCGGGCGTTCACCCACCACTCCTCTCGGTACATGAAATCCCTCCTTTCGTCCAAAGGAGGGATTCTTTCCGCTCTTCTTATCCGCCTTCCGGCGATGTCATCGCCATCGTCGCTCAAGCAAAGCAACTACATTTTTATTCCGCCGAATCAGGTACATTTTTACACCGTCGTTTACACTAGCCATAATACATATCACCTAAGTTGCCAGAAAAAAATAGCTATTTAAAGTGAGCATTGAGTGTTTTGCTACTAAGCAGTTGGTCACTTAAAATATATTCCGGGAAAAACTTTGAATGACATGGGGCGATAGAATGTTAGGATTAAGGGAATGTGTGTTATGAGGTTGAATGCATTTCTGAATCATGTGGTGAATGTATTCTTCAGTACAAGGGATTCTATATTTATGAAAGTTAATGGAATATCAAGCCCACCTGCGGGCACGGACTTGGTAGGATACGAAACATTAATCAGATTTATAAAGAGAAAAGGTTTATTACATCGTCCAGGTGACATTGTTGAAATAGGGACTTTTTTAGGAGGAGGAGCATTCAAACTTGCCAAGTACTTAGAAAGAATGCGGAGCCGAAAATTAATATATGTGATAGATATATTCAATATAGAATGCGACAAGACAATGAACACAGAAAACGTTGAGATGTCTTCGTTATATGAAAGAGCGCTACAACACTTTAACGGAAAATCTCAATGGGATATTTTTACAGAGGTCACCAATAATTGTTATAACATAAGAGTCATAAAGGGTGACTCGAAAGGCATACACATACCGGCAACAGACATTTGCTTTGCCTTTATTGACGGAAATCATGATCCTACATATGTTGAAAACGATTTTTACCTAATATGGAATAGGCTTGTTCCCAATGGGGTTATAGCATTTCATGACTATAAATGGGATTTACCGAAAGTTACAGAAAAGATAGATGAAATTATATTAAAGCATCGTAGTGATATATATAATATTTATAATAATAAACATAAACATATAATTTATATTACCAAGAAATAGGATGTTATTATATTTTTTAAACCTATTATACATAAATGTTTTAACCACTCGTAGGGCCCAGCCTGTGGGTCAGCGAACAACATAAACACTATTGCGATAACATTGCGGGATCATGGGGTTGTTGCGTGAAGCCAGATGTTGTGCGGCTGGGGCGGATGAGCGCGCTCATCCGAGAAGGGCCCACCGAGGGCGAGCGCCTCTCATCCGAAAGCGCGCATCGCTCATCCGGAAGCGCATACCGCTCATCCGGCGGGTTCATGGAAGGAGGTTTCGGGCTATGAAGGCACTGATGTCTTGCGTGTTGTCGGCGTTTCTCGCGGCTCTGTTGCTCGCGGTCATGCTCTGCCCCACTGTCGCTTTCGGGGTCACGGGCCATGAGAACGGCGTCCTCGAGGGTCCGAGACAAGGGGTGCTGTGCCAAGGGAATCCAGGGCAAGGGAACCCGAGCCAAGGGTCGTCGGGACACGGCGCAGCAGCCTTTTCCGCATCCCTCCCCACCGTGGCCCGGGCGGCCGGCGCCTCCTCCCTCCTTCCCACCGTGGCCCGGGCGGCCGGCGCCTCCACCCTCCTTCCCACCGTGGCCCGGGCGGCCGGCGCCTCCTCCCTCCTTCCCGCGGTATCCCAGGCCGGCGAGGACTTCGGGGCAAGCGACGGGGGGAGCTTCCTTGTAGGGGCGCATGAGGCCTCGACCACCTGGTATTTCGCCGCCGGAGCGGCCGGGGATGGCTGGGAGACGGTCTTCTCCGTGGACAACCCCGGCAACGTCCAGGCCAACGTTTATGTGGTTTTCTACACCGAGGTCGGCGAGATCGCCAGCCCCAGCTTCGCCGTCGGGCCCCGGAGCAGCTCCTCCTTCGACCTCTCCCAGCACCTCTCGGGCGCCGAGGCGGGGGCCAAGATAACTTCCAGCCAGCCGGTAGTGGCGCGGCGCACCATCTACGGCGAGGGATTCATCGAGACCAACCTGGGAGCGGCGTCGCTCTCGACCAAGCTCTTCTTCGCGGAGGGATGGGTGGGGCCGGGCTTCCTTAAAGACATATGCGTCATCAACCCCGGAGACACGGACACCGTCTGCACCCTGGAGTACCTGACCGCTTCGGGCCTCATAACCACAACCCACCCGGTGAAGAAGAGGTCGCACGTGACCGTGAGCGTGAGCGAGGATCTGGGCGAGCCCCAATCGGCCGATGTCTTCGTGGTGCTTTCCTCGCCCCAGCCCGTCCAAAACATGGGGTCGTATCTTCACTTTTTCCTCGCTTTGCTACAGGCGGACCTGGGGACGTATGGTGGGGTCGCATCTTGGGTGGAATCTAAACTCTGCGGTACCCGTCAACATATGAAGCGCCCGCTGCCGTCGGGTTCTTAAGGACAGCCCTTACCCGATGCATGGGGTCGTGGTCTCCGTCCTGAGGGCCAAACCGGCTTGATCACGTTACACGGCGGATCATGCATGACAACAGATATGAACCTTCACCCCGGCCTTAACGGGGAAGCGGATGGGGCCGGAAACGGTGCCGAGGGCCTCACGACCCCGAGGGCAGCATGTTACCGGGGACCGTGGATTGAAGATGTGACCCCAGGCTCAGACCCCAGGCTCAGGAGGCGGACGAGCAGGCGCTTCACGAGCTCCGTGAGCGCCAGGTAGATAAAGGCGATGGAGACGATGAGCCCCAAGTGGGCCATGGTGGGCTGGGTGAATTCGAAGAAGCGGCAGGTCCAGGGGATCACCGGCAGGGCTAATGTGAGCGCGAAGGCCACGATGGAGAGCAGGACGACGATGGCGGCGGGACGGCCTGCCCTCCCCATGGGCAGCCAGGAGCGTATGGAAAAGAGCAGCAACAGCTCGGTGATCACGCTGGCGATGAACC
>JABLXJ010000032.1 GCA_013178125.1 Bacillota bacterium
CAAAGCAAAGGTTAGAGGCGGGGGGACAGTCTTCCTTCAACTGTCCCGCTTTTTCCCGGGAATTCCCCTTGCTCATTCCAGGGAATTTTGGTTGCTCATTTCAGGGAATTTCAGTGTACGAAAAACAAGTTTGCCGGCGAACTTGGCACTTCCGTCCTCGTATTCTATCCTTTCGGGGTTTGCGAACACCTTCTGCGCCTGGCTTTCTATGTGGCTTATGAGCTCTTCGAACTTCTGGAGCTTTGGGCTGGTCGTGGTGATGTTGTAGATCACGCCGAAAAACACGCTCGGGGCTATCTCCTTATCGTCCATGACGACTCTTAAGCACAATGCCTTGAGGTCGCTTGCGAACTCCGTCTTCGAGGTCCCGGCAATAGTCTGGGTTCTATTCTCGGGCACGAAGTAGACCGAGAAGCGGCGAATGAGCCACTGGTTGACGAATACTGGTTCAAGCCTCCTCGATGCCACCGTGGATATGCCATACCCGCCGGGCTTGCAGATCGCAAACTTCTCCGGCTCGTCGGCCAGCGCCGCTTCGATCTCTCGGATCATGTAGGACACTTCGTGGTAGAGTTTCTGCACGAACTCGAAAGCCCTCCTGGACTGTTCCGACAACCCTTCGAGCTCTTTAGTTTCCATTCTCCACCTCCCAGAATAGCCGCCTATCCCCTAACTCCATGATCTCCGGTGTTCTGAGCAGGCCGCGGAACATCTTCCTCTCGGCCATGAACAGGTGACGCTTCGGGGCGTCTATCCTCTCCGCCGTGGCAAGGGTCTTCGCGAACCCGATGAAGGCGCCCCTGAAGGTCGAGCCCCTGGCATCGTAGAAGAGAAATTCGGCCTCCGGAAGGGTGGCCTTGGCCCCCGCAAGGATTGCGTATCCGTAAAAGCCCCTGAGGTTTTTCCGGTCGAGGAGCTCGTGCAGGTCTTCAGCGAACTCGATCTCGTTTCTGCTCGTAAGCGTCCCGCTTTCCAGCAGGTTTTCCAGGAAGGCCGCGAACCGCTGCCAGCTCGTCGGCTTCAAGTACCGCATCATCTTTTCTGTGAGAACGAAACCCTTGTCCCCCTTGAAGTAGAAATCCGCGGTGATGGGGATGAAGAAAAACTCCTTGCCCAGCGATATCGCCTCTTTAAGACCGAGGCGCGCCTCCCTTTCCGCCTGGGGGTCCCTTACCTCGTCGCCGGCGCCAAAGCCCGAGAGGTACTTCGCCTCGAAAAGCAGGTAATAGCCGCCCACGATGATGACCACGTCTGGCTCTGTCCCGCCATCATAGGAAGGCCAGAACCTGAACTCCGCTTCCTCTGCCTCCCTCTCGCTTACCTTTAGGCCAAGCGCCTCCTCAAGGTACGCGCGCAGGCACTTGCCTCGGTCGGAGTATTTCAGAAACGAGAATACGTTGGAGGTGAGGACGTCCTCGCTTCGCTCGATGCCTCGCGAAAGCTTGCCGCGCAGTTCGGCTTCGATCATCGTTTTCTCCAGCGATAGGGGCCATCTAGATGAATATGGTAACTCCAGATAAGAGAGAGCACTTTTTCGGCGACTCAGGGCCGGTGCTCGGGCCGTAAGCGGAATAGGGCATCTTTCTTCCACCTCCTGTCACTCACTATTATATGCGCAGCCGAGGACACCTTCTTGCCCTGCCCGGATTTTCTGACAGGGCACGGCTTTGTCGCTGTCCGTCAAGTACCCGCTTTGTGGGCACAGCTCGGCTTTCCCCACAAAGCGCGAGGGGTGGGGCACAGCCCCACCGCGCCCGGCCTCGCCGGAACGGATTGTGGCGAGGCCGGCGCCTTGCCGGGCTTCGCTTTGCCGCCTGGGGCGAAGCCCGGTCGGCCCGGCATGGCGGGCTCTCGCCCGCGCATCGCCGCACGGCGATGCCATGCCGGGCACATCCCCGCGCCGCCGGGCTGGGTTTGAGGGCGAGGGAGATGCCCAAACCCAGCCGCGAGACGATGCGGGCCCCTTGGGCGACCCCGCTCACCGCGCCCAAGGGGCTAGCGTGCCGCATCGGCCGGCGGCGCGGGCGGGGCGATTTGGGGCCAATCCCGCCTACCCCACATCGCCCGGGTGCGCGGGGCGACGCCCCCGCGCCCATCCTGCTCGGCCTGGAGTGCGGGCCGAGCCCGGCACCGCGTGAGCGGTGCCGTGTGGCGCCATGGTTAGGGCGCCACACAAGGCTATGCCGGGAACCTGCACAGCCGGCATAGCCGCGTATGGGGCGGTTACCGCGCCCATGTGTCACAGGCTTCGCGGTGTCGGTGCTCCGACGCATTCCCGGGCAGGGAACGGGGTACTGTTATGGGGCTGTAAGCCACGAACGAACATTTCCTGGTGACCAAGGAAGGATTTAGCGCCGAGCGTCAAGCATAATTCAACCGTGCTGGAATTAATGGCATTGTTGCGGCTTCAAGGCGCTCCTTGAACCTTAATTAGGCGGGTTGTTATGTGCTCCCCCAGGTTCATTTTACTAGGGTTAGTACGGGGGGTTTGCAGAAAGTAAGTTGCGTAAAATACCAGCTAGATAGCTTAAATTATGTATATTTCTATGGAGAAGTATTCATGTTGGCATATTATCCATCTAATCCACTCCCAATTGCTCCCATCGTTCCCCGGAACCTTAGGCCGAAAAGTTGTGGCCACAACGCCAATTTGGAGGGCGTAACAAGCTGGCGGCAGATAGCTTTTCGAGCTTCTGGCAGAAGGCTGTGTGCCCCTGAATTAGGGCACTGGAAATATTTTTATCAATATAAAAATATAGAAATATAAATCAGAGTTTTCAGGTCTCCATCCCCCGGCGGTAGCGGGCCTCGAGCAACTCTTTTATGTTCGAGGGCACGATCTCGCGCAGGGTGCAAGGACCCCGCTCCGGGTGGTAGTAGTCGTACCAGATAGCATCGGTCGCCGGCGAGACAGTATTATCTCTGTCCAAAACCCCGGTGCAAAAGTCGGCGAAGCAGAAGCCGTAGCTGAAAACCTGTTCCCAACGGAAGAGGTCTGGCTTGATCGCGGTCATGGCATCATAAAGGGCTTTACGGTGCCTGCGCATATTCGCCCGGCCTGTCTTTACTGTGGAGCCCTCATTCTTGGGGAAAAGGAAGAGCAGAGCGGGAAAGTATGGCAGCTCAAGGCCAGATTTCGTCTTCCCCCAGGTATTGCTCACTAAGAAATGGATGAAGTTCTCCATTCGTTGTTTCACTCTGTCGTCTGACTTCCAGCTCAGCTCCAGCTCTAGGAAGTAGTAGAACGGCTGTATGTTGTACTTTGGGTCGAAATATCTCCAGGCAAAGATCGCATCGGGTCTGACTATCGCCCTCATGGAGCTCTTGTAGCGATGGAACTCGAAGGCATCATTGCGCCAGAATTCCAGCTCCCCGCCGCCAGACGTTGCCAACTGCAGCTTGAAATTGCGGAGTGCCCGTTCGTGTTTGCCCTGGAAGCGTCCCAAATAATCTTCGAGGTCATATCCCTTCCTCCTCAGGCGGTAGATCTCGGTTGCCGGCCACCAGAACTCCCGTATGATCGTGTCTTGGAGCACCTCTTCCAGCAAATGCCTCGCTTTCCTGCCCATTTGGAGGTAATAGACACGCTCGTATTTCCGCGACCCGGGCATCCATGGGCTTATGTGGTATATGGCTCCCATCCGCACCAGCTTGGCGAGGGAATCGAAGACGGTTATGTCCTCGCGGGGATATCCCCTGCGGGCGAGATAGTAGACGATCTGGAAGTACTCCAGCGGCCCGTAGTAGTAAAGGGCCTGCAATATCTCTGCCTCCATCTTCTTCACTTTCACGTACATCCTCGCCTCCGCCTGTTTAAACATCCCCCGGTTCCTAGCCGGGCTCCGGTGTGGCGGGCACACCGCTCCTTACATTTATTGTAACTTTTATCGCGGGGCGTGCCGTTCTGCGGGGAAAAAGGCCAAAGTGTCTTGCTGGCCGTTAGCGGCGGCCGTGTCCTGTAATCACTGGGGGTAGTCCTCGATAAGCATCCTGCGCGCGGCGTACACGCGTTCCAGGAGGACCTCCTCTGCGTGGACCAAGCGGCTGTCGGGCTTCACGCCCTCCACGTACCCCTCTATTTCATCCAGGCGCTTCAAGAGTCGCGGGCACAAATCGAGAAACGGCCGCACCTCAACCGCCTTGTACCAGGCGAACAAGGCAATTGCCTGCAAGAAGCTCGCCAGCGCCACTACGTTCTTATCCAGGCCGTACTCTAGCGCGTCTCCAAGCAAGGGGTCGCTGTCCTCTACGGAGGAGAGAATAATCTCCATGAATTCGGCGTCCCGTAACCGCCCTATGAGGTAGAGCAAGCGGTAACCGGCATATGCGGCGACTATCTGGAGCCGCAGGAATTTTACCCGCCCTTTCCAGTCCAGATTAGTCGTATCCGCTCTGCGCCCCTCGTACAGGGCGTTGATTATCTTAGCCACCTCGTCCATATCCGACTCCGCGTAATGAGGGGGAGAAGCCGCATTTTTCCTTGCCTTCATCTGGCGATGGAGGCGGGGAGGGCCCGCGTAAGGCCCTCGCCCCCATGCCTCCAAGGCGCCTCCGGTACTCACTCAAGCCCCCTTGCGGCCTTTTCCGAAAAGCGCGCGCTTGAGCCCGGTGAAGGATATCTCGCCCTCCTTCTCGCGCCATTTCACGGCCCTTATTCCCAGGCGGAAGAGCACGGCGGCCTTCTCCGGGTCAGTCCAGGCCGGCACCACGAGTATCTTGCCCGTTGTTGTGTGGTCACCCAGCAGGTCGCCGTACACGTAGCACTGGCCGACGCCACGGATGACGTCCGTCCAGTCTCCCTCGGCCTTAACCTCTATCACCGTGAGGGGCTCAAAGATCGCCAGGTCGGGGCGGGTCTCGCCGCCAAGGCCGGTGTTGGCCACCTCGATGCCCATGCCCGCAAGCTCGCGGGCGAGCTCGTTCACGACCAGCCCATGAACCCTGCTGGCGGTAAGCGTCCCGCCTTTGCGGTTGACGGAATAGCCGCTTTGGCGCTCGGGGGAGAAACCCGGCTTGCGCCGATGAGCGTTCCTTCTCTTGCTGTGCGCTCTGCGGGGAGTCTTGCGGTGATGCTGCCTCTTTTTAGGGCTGACTAGCGCCGTACAGGCTTTGGCCGCTTGGGACGCCGCGAGCGCTGCCTCGCGAGCCATCTCGCACTTGCGCTCCTTTGCCATTCTGCTCACCTCCTTTCCCGATACATTGAAGCTTCGAATTCGTCCCCGCAGGAACAGAAGGCTTGAGCTAAACCCTTAACATAGTCCAACTAACATTGGACATTATTAATGTACAACACCTATTGGACATAGTCAAGACTGATTGTCCTGCTCTCGGCTATAATTGGGCATGAGAGGGGAGGAGCCATGGCAGATTTCATCGACGAGCTTGAGGCGTTGCTGAAAAAGGACGGGGAGGCATCTCTGCGTTCCCTGGAGGCCAGGGTGAGGGCCCGTTTCGGCGAGGAAGCCAAGGTCAGCAAGAGCCTCATCAACTATTACCTGCAAAGAAAGACCTTGCCCACGTACCCAGCAATCTACCAGCTGGCTGTGGCCTTGGACTTGGATGCAAAGAAGCTGCTTGCCAAGCTGCACGAATATCGAAAGAAGTGCAGGGTGGAGGAAGAAGCAGAAGCCTACAGAAAATTCATTAGGAGCATTGGGATATAGTCGTTGCTTCTTACTTGGTGAGACTATGCGCAAGGGCGCGATAAGACGTTGACCGGCAGAGGTGATCCTTCATGGCAAAAACGAAAGGGAAGCAGAACAACAACCAGGGAGCGAACCTGGGCTTCGAGGAAAAGCTATGGGACTCCGCCAACAAGCTCAGGGGCAACATGGACGCCGCGGAATACAAACACGTGGTCCTGGGCTTGATATTCCTTAAATATATAAACGATGCTTTCGAGGCGCAAAGGCACAAGCTCGAGAAAGAACTTTCGGACCCAGAGAGTGAGTGGTACATCGAGGACATCGAAGAGCGTGGATACGCCCTAGAAGACCGCGACGAATACGCGGCGGCCAACGTATTCTGGGTTCCCAGGAAAGCGCGCTGGAACGGCCTCCAGGCCAATGCCAAGCAACCCACCATCGGCAAGCTAATAGACGATGCCATGATGGCCATCGAAAAGGACAACCCGGTGCTCAAAGGGGTGCTTCCAAAGGACTACGCGAGACCAACCCTGGACAAGCAGCGCCTGGGCGGGCTCATCGACCTTGTCGGCACTATCGGTCTGGGGGATGATGAGAACCGCAGCAAAGATATCCTCGGCCGGGTCTATGAGTACTTCCTGGGCAAATTCGCAAGCGCCGAAGGCAAGAAGGGTGGGGAGTTTTACACCGCCCGCTGTGTGGTACGCCTCTTGGTGGAGATGCTCGCACCCTATAAGGGAAGGGTTTACGACCCGTGCTGCGGCTCGGGCGGGATGTTCGTCCAGAGCGAGAGGTTCATCGAGGAGCACGGGGGAAAGCTCGGGGACATAAGCATCTACGGTCAGGAATCCAACCCCACCACCTGGAGGCTGGCCAAGATGAACCTGGCCATCCGTGGGATAGAGGCCAACCTGGGCCCTGAGCCTGCGGACAGCTTCCATCGAGACCTCCACCCGGACCTGAAAGCCGACTACATCCTGGCCAATCCCCCCTTCAACATGAAGGATTGGGGCGGAGAGAGGCTCCGCGACGATAAACGCTGGAAGTTCGGAGTTCCACCCACCGGAAATGCCAACTTCGCCTGGGTGCAGCACTTCATCCATCACCTTGCGCCTAACGGTATGGCAGGTTTCGTGCTCGCCAACGGAAGCATGAGCTCCAATCAATCGGGGGAAGGGGATATCCGCAAGAATATAATCGAAGCGGACATGGTGGACTGCATGGTGGCCTTGCCGGGTCAGCTCTTCTATTCAACCCAGATTCCCGTCTGCCTATGGTTCTTGACCAGGAACAAGAAAAACGGCCGCTTCCGGGATCGCAGTGGCGAGACCCTGTTCATAGACGCGCGCAAGATGGGCGTGATGGTGGACCGTACCCACCGCGAGCTCACCGACGAGGATATACGAAAGATAGCCGATACTTACCATTCCTGGAGGGGAGACAAAGACTATAAGAAATCATATGAGGATGTTCCGGGCTTCTGTAAGAGCGCGAACTTGGAGGAGATAAGGGAACATAACTATATACTTACGCCAGGGCGTTACGTCGGTGCCGAGCCCGTCGAGGATGACGGCGAGCCCTTCGAGGAGAAAATGAGACGCCTTACATCAGTCTTGAGAGAGCAGCTCAAAGAAGGAAAGGAACTGGAAGAAGCTATTAAAAAGAACTTGGGAATGCTAGGCTATGAAATCTAATCATCAATCAAAGCAAGAAAGGAAATCGTATCTACCGCCGAATTGGCAGCTAGTAACTATAAGAGACGTTGCGGTCATTAATGAATTGTCGATCAAAAGCGACTATGATTTCGAGACAATTGAATATATTGATATCGCATCAGTTAACAACGGGCTTATTGGCGAAACACAAGAGCTTGCTCTTTCTGAAGCGCCTAGCCGCGCTAAGAGAATAATAAGAGAAAATGATATCCTCATATCTTGTGTGCGCCCAAACCTTCGGCATTATGCATTTATAAAGAGGGCAATGCCTAATTCAGTTGCATCTACAGGATTTGCTGTAATCACTCCTAAAGAAGTTGAGGCGAGATATCTCTACTATTGTCTTATAACAAATGAGTACACTGAATATCTTACGCGGATCGCTGAAAGTCATACTTCTGCATATCCAGCCTTCAATCCAGATATCATTGGGAATTCAAAGATTCCATTGCCACCTGTAAAAGAACAACAAGCTATCGCTCACATCCTAGGTACTCTCGACGACAAGATTGAGCTGAACAGAAGGATGAATGAGACGCTGGAGGGAATCGCGCGGGCGATATTCAAGTCATGGTTCATCGTCTTCGATCCCGTCCGCGCCAAAGCTGAAGGCCGCGACCCTGGTCTTCCCAAACCCATCGCCGACCTCTTCCCGAGCAGATTTATCGATACAAAGCTAGGTAGGATACCGGAAGGTTGGCGGTTAAGCAAGATGGGTGATGAATTTAAAATAGTAATGGGGCAATCGCCACCAGGGTATACATATAATGAAGAGGGGAAAGGCTCACCTTTCTACCAAGGTCGTGTGGATTTTGGAGTAAGGTTTCCCTCTCGCCGTGTTTATTGCACAATGCCCACGAGGTTTGCAGAAGCTGGAGATACTCTTGTCACGGTTCGCGCGCCAGTTGGTGATACGAATATTGCTATAGAACGTTGTTGTATCGGGCGAGGCCTAGCTGCAGTACGCCACATTACTGGTAGTAGCTCGTATACATATTACTTCGTAAAGTCATTAGAAACGATTTTCAAACTTTTTGAGGCGGAGGGTACAGTCTTCGGCGCCGTCAATAAGGAAGGTTTAAATTCTATTGCATGTGTATCGCCACCAAATCGAGTTATCGAGCTTTTTGATAATCTCTGCGAACCATTGGATATGAAAATCAAACAAAATGAACTTGAGTCCCGAATTTTATCCTCTCTACGCGACGCCCTATTGCCAAAGCTTATCTCAGGCCAAATCCGGATTAGTGAACCTGGAAGAATAATTAGAGGAAAGAAATATGTTAACGCGTTTGCAGATTAAGAATTTCAGGAGTATCGAGGATATTGACATACCTATTGAACCGCTTACGGCATTTGTTGGACCCAATGGTGCAGGTAAAACCTCAATCTTAAGAGCAATTAATATTGTATTAGGTGAGATATGGCCCACCATTCGAAGCTTCCGAATACCGCAAGACTTTACCAACTTCGAAGCTTCTAGAGATCTTGAAATAGTTGTTTGGTTCGAACCACCATATGTGCATGTTGATACATTACGCACAGAGCATGAGATTTACGCAATCAGAGTCTCATGTAAGCCATATAGAAGAGCGACCAGAAAGAGTGCCGTTGGTGATCTACACGTTGAGACTGAGCCATTAAATTTAAAAGGAGAAGTCCCCAGTGTTGCGGTAACGCCTCCGCAGAAAGGTGTAAAACCACAATTCCGTCCTCTTGCTGTCGGTACTGAGCTTCGGGAGTCGGCCCGCTTATTGTTTATCGATCATCGAAGAAGTGTTGCTCAACATATACCAGGAGCTAGAGGTTCAATACTAGGACGGCTTCTTGAGAGGGCAAGAAAAGAATTTTCCCACGAATCAGAATTTAAAGATGCCTATGTGCAGGCGATGGAAGTACTGCGTACCGATACAGTAAAGGAGATAGAAGAAACAATCGCTACAACCGCAAAACAAATGTTGGGGTTTCTTGGTCGAGATATTTCAAAATCAATAGACATAAGATTCGGATTTACTGATCCCGCTAACCCTTTCAATTCTTTACGGTTACAATATGAGGAGTCCGGTCTATTAATTCCAGGAGAAGAATTGGGCTTAGGCATTCAAAGCGCAATCGTGGTAGGGATTTTTGAAGCATACCGGCAGCTTGGCGGAGAGTTTGGTACTGTCGTCATCGAAGAACCGGAGATGTATCTTCATCCCCAAGCTCAACGATACTTCTATCGATTAATTTCTGAAATCGTAGACAATGGGCAATGCCAAGTAATCTATTCTACACATTCGCCTGTATTCGCAGATGTTAACCGTTTCGAGTGCTTGCGGCTTGTTCGAAAGAATATAGGCCAGAATACATATATCAGCTTTGTGCAAAAGAAAGACTATAAGGAGCTGGAAAAAGCGAGGAGTAGATTGAAAATAGCAGGGAAGTTCGATTTAGCGAGAAACGAGGTCCTATTTGCTAATCATGCATTATTAGTGGAAGGACATGGGGATAAAATTGCCGCACTATATGTTGCAGAGCTACTCGGCATTGATGTTGATGCTGAAGGATTTTCAATAGTTGATTGTGGAGGCAAGTCAGGCATTATCCTTGTCGCACTTGTTTGCAGGCTACTATCTATACCATTTGATGTGCTGCATGATGGAGACATTTGGCCAATTGACGATGCTACAGACCGAAAGAAGCAAGAGGAAGACAACAATAAAGAAGAGGCGTTGAATAAGAGGATTAAGGAAGTAGTTCAGGATTCTGGCCAGATATTTGTTATAAATCCAACTCTAGAAGAAGCCCTAGGGATTGGCCGTAATGCAAGCGATAAACCTAATAAAATCGCGGAGAGACTACAGAACATGAGACTAGAAGATTTACCAGAAACACTAGTCTCCGCTGTAAGAGCGCTTCGAGCCGAGCCGGAAGAAAGGGTTAACATCGAGAGGATAGATTTCTAGACAGGATCACTTACTTATTGCGAAATTATCAAGAATGAAAATATAAAATTCGGGCTGTGAACTTTAAGGGGAGTCAGTGGAAACTTTGTTCTATGAATCTGTTGTCGAAGAAGCAGCTCTCTCATGGTTTGAGGGACTCGAGTACACCATATTACATGGGCCAGAGATAGCGCCCGGGGAGCTCTTCGCGGAACGCGATAGCTATGAAGAAGTGATTCTTACCAGGAGGCTTCGTGATGCTCTTGCTTTGTTAAATCCTTACCTGCCCCATGAAGCTATAGATGATGTGCTCAGGAAGGTGGCTGTCTCTTATCATCCTTCGCTTGAGCTCAATAACCGGGATTTCCACTATATGTTAACGGATGGAGTCCCAATAGAGTACCAGGATGAGGAACGCATAGTCCACGGTTACGCCAGGCTCATTGATTTCGATAACCCCGAAAACAACGACTTCCTTGCGGTTAATCAGTTCACCGTGATCGAGAACAATAACAATAGAAGGCCGGATGTGGTCATCTTCGTAAACGGATTGCCTATCGCGGTAATCGAGCTTAAAAACCCCCTGGATCCCAACGCTGATATCTGGTCCGCGTTCAGCCAGCTTCAGACCTACAAGGCCCAGATCCCTTCTCTATTCCACTATAATGAGGTGCTGGTAATCTCCGATGGTTTTGAGGCCAGGATGGGTTCTCTGACCTCTAACCGGGAATGGTTCCTTCCCTGGCGCACCATCGAGGGGGACGATGTGGCACCCCTCACCTCACCCCAACTTGAGGTCCTTATCAAAGGCGTCTTCGAAAAAAGCCGCCTGCTACGGTTGCTACGCAATTTTATCGTCTTTGAAGAACAGCCCAGGGGAGGGTTGGAGAAGAAAATATGTGGATACCATCAGTTCCATGCGGTAAAGGCAGCAGTAGAGGCGACGGTCGAGGCCTCCCGGCCTGATGGGGACAGGCGCTGCGGGGTAGTCTGGCATACCCAGGGTTCGGGCAAGAGTCTGACCATGGTCTTTTATACCGGAAGCATCATCCAACATCCAGAGATGGAAAACCCAACCATCGTTGTTATCACTGACAGGAACGACCTCGACGACCAGCTTTACGGCACCTTCTGCCGCTGCCAGGAGCTGCTCCGGCAGGCCCCAGTGCAGGCGGAGAGCAGGCAGCACCTTCGCGAGCTGCTCAAGGTATCCTCTGGGGGCGTCGTCTTCACCACCATCCAGAAGTTCATGCCCGAAGCCAAAGGGGACACATATCCGCTGCTTTCAGAGCGCAGGAACATCGTAGTCATGGCGGATGAGGCCCACCGCAGCCAGTACGACTTCATCGACGGTTTCGCCAGGCACATGCGGGATGCCCTGCCCAATGCGAGTTTTATCGGGTTTACCGGTACGCCCATCGAACTAGCGGATAAGAATACCCGCGCGGTCTTCGGAGACTATATCAGCATCTACGACATAAGGCGAGCTGTAGAGGATAGGGCCACAGTGCCCATCTATTACGAAAGCCGCCTTGCCAAACTAGAGCTCGACCCCGAAGAACGGCCTCACCTGGACGAAGCGTTCGAGGAGGTTACCGAGGGCGAGGAGGTCGAGAGGAAGGAGAAACTCAAGACCAAGTGGGCTGCGCTTGAGGCCGTGGTTGGCGCGGAAAGGCGCATAAGTCTGATCGCCCAGGATATCGTGGACCATTTCGAAAAGCGCCTGGAGGTGATGGACGGCAAAGCCATGGTGGTGTGCATGAGCCGGCGCATCTGCGTAGCCCTCTACGATGCCCTGATAAAGCTGAGACCGGAATGGCACGACGAGGATGATAGCAAAGGTTTCCTGAAGGTAGTGATGACCGGTTCGGCCTCTGACCCAGCTGATTGGCAGCAGCATATAAGAAACAAGCAGAGGCGAGAGGAGCTCGCCGACCGCTTCCGGGACGCGAACGATCCTTTCAAGATGGTCATTGTGCGCGATATGTGGCTCACGGGTTTCGACGTCCCCAGCCTGCATACCATGTATATAGACAAGCCGATGCGCGGCCATGGCCTCATGCAGGCTATCGCGCGGGTTAACCGCGTATTCAAGGACAAGCCCGGGGGCTTGGTCGTAGATTACTTAGGCATAGCTGACCAGTTGCGCAGTGCCATGCATGAATACACCGAAAGCGGGGGCAAAGGAGATACTGCCTTGGACCAGGCAGAGGCCGTGGCGGTGATGAAGGAGAAATACGAGGTATGCTTGGGGTTATTTCATGGCTTCGATTGGTCGGCCTGGCATTCGGGAACCGCCGCTGAGAAGATGGGCCTTCTGCCCCAGGCCCAGGAGTTCATCCTTTCCCAAAAGGACGGAAAAGAGCGGCTACTCCAGGCGGTGACGGAGCTCTCCAGCGCTTTTGCCCTGGCGGTACCACATGAGGACGCCTTGCGCATAAGGGATGATGTAGGTTTTTTCCAGGCCGTGAGGGCTGCGCTTTCGAGGACTACAGCTGAACGTAAGAAGGCGGAAGCGGAGATTGAGCACGCCATACGGCAGATCGTGGACAAAGCCATCGCCCCGGATGAGGTTATAGATGTCTTCGAGGCGGCAGGGCTTCCCAAGCCGGATATATCCATCCTGTCCGACGAGTTCTTAGAGGAAGTGAAGAACCTCCCCCATCGCAACCTGGCCGTTGAGCTACTGCGCAAGCTGCTCAACGACGAGATAAAGGTGCGTTCGCGAAAGAACCTTGTGCAATCCCGCTCCTTTGCCGAATTGCTTGAAAAGTCGATACGTGCCTACCAGAACAGGACCATCGAGGCCGTGCAGGTCTTAGAGGAGTTGATAGAGCTAGCCAAGCAGATGCGGGAGGCGGCCCGCAGGGGCGAAGACCTGGGGCTTACGGAAGAGGAGCTCGCCTTCTACGACGCGCTGGAGACCAACGACAGCGCCGTGGCCATACTCGGAGACGAAGTCCTGAAGGCGATAGCCCAGGAGCTTGTGGAGACGGTGAGGAAGAACATCACCATAGATTGGACGGTAAGGGAAAACGTGCGTGCCAAGATGCGCGTAATGATAAAGAGGATATTGCGAAAACACGGGTACCCGCCGGACAAGCAGGAGAAGGCTACCCAAACCGTCTTGGAGCAAGCGGAACTGATATGCGGGGACTTGGTTAAGAATTAATCTCTGGCTGTGTATTTACAGAGATCTATAGGGGAAACATGGAGAACGAAGCAGCGGAAATACTGAGGGAAGCTCTTCGTAGGTTGAGAGAGAGCTATGGAGAGAGATATATGACTCAGTATTTCACCGAGCGCGATATCGTTAGAGAGCTTCAGGCACACCTTATACAAATCGCAAATGACGAGAAAAAGCCTCTTATCGTCATCCATAACTATCCAGTTGAGAGGGATGGAAAAAGAGCTTTACTTGTAGATTTAGCAATTATCAGCGAAGAGAACAAGGACGAGAAAGGCGGTCTTGATATAGCAATAGAATTCAAGTATGAACCCGACCATGAACGAATGATAAAGAGACCTTTCTCCAAGCAAGGAATACTCTATAGCAAATTGCCAGTCGTTCAGAGGGGTGATGTCGCCAAAGATATTCGGAGAATAGAAGATTTTGTTAACGGCAAGGATTCTATATCCGGAGCTGATTTATTACCAAATATAGAGAATGCGTATGCGATTCTAATCGATGAGGGTGGATATCACTACAGATACAACAGAAAGGGATTTGAGGATTTGGGCGGAGAATGGAAAGAATGGTCGGAAAAAGGAAAAGTATTCATAGTGAAGAAATCAAAACCCCATTCATATGCACCAGACATATTTTCCGGGTGAGGACTAATGCTGAAGGTAGGTAGAAACCATTAACCTCAGCCGGTTTCATGGATTAATCTCGTTGTCTCAGAACATACTTATCTCTACTATCGGGAAGGTGGCCCCGTGGCATTTGTAAGCATCTGTTGTAAAGGGTAAGCGAAAAAGCCTCTCGATGATGTTTATGCAACGCATTGTGTGAAAACTATTTCCTGCCATGCCCTCTTCATCCTGAAGAGCATTGCCTGGGGCCTTCACCTCCTCCGATTTCTATATGAGGTCCTCGAGCAGAAAATCTGCGTCCAGTTAGTGTTTCTTTTCTCAGCGTTTCTTCTAGGCCATTTCTGTCTAGCTGCAGCAAGCACAAGACAGGAGGCAAAGTTTAAAAAGACCCTGACCATCCAAGAGCGCCTGCGCACCTCGCAGGATAACCTTTCCAGGTGATTGATGGAGCGGATATGACACCAATTATTTCCTGTAAATGAGTTTAAGGTAAGCGTGTCCTCAAGACTCTCGTGAAGCAGGGAGCAGGTCTCGGGAAGGAGCTTGCGTAAGCGGGATACGACCCTTTCCGCTTTGGCCTCATACCCCGGGCATGCATAGCCCTGGTGTTCACCCACGGTTCCTTTCCGTACAACCAATCCCTCCTCGAGCCTTACCTGAATCGGCTCTCGAAAGAATTGTAATGGTAGCTCTGGTTGGTGCACCTTTGATGACTATAATCGGTGCAGTATTATCTGACCACAAACGATTGTGCTGGTCGTACTGGTTGGCGCACTTAAATGATTGTAATCGAGACAGCTTTATCTGACCATAAACATTTCTGCGGGTAGCGTATAACAATTTGTGTCTGGACTCCTAGGGCGACAATAGATAGCCTTCCTCTTGTATAGGTGAACAACCAAACAAGGAGGAAGGCTATGTCGAAACGTGATGAGCACGCTTCAAGGGAAATGGTCACACGTTTAAGGGAAGAGGTCAAGCAGAGGGAAAAGGCGATTATGCAGAGGCTCATGGAGGAGGAAAGGGAGCTCT
>JABLXJ010000033.1 GCA_013178125.1 Bacillota bacterium
CTGGATGCCAACGGAGAACTCCATGAGTATGCGTCAAAGAGAATCACGTGGAAGATCAGGACTGACGCCAAGGTAGTAGCCCGGGTCAAAGAGAGGGTATTGGAAGATCCAGAAGGGTGGCTACGTAGGGCTATTCCTGCATTATATGGGCCACATGCAAATAGGCCATGGGTGAGAGCGATTCGGGAGCTTTTGAGTGGGAAGGGGGCTGTGATTTAACACAGAGGGTGGCGGGGGCTACTCTATTTCGAGGGGCCAATCCACACAACGGGATTAGAATATCATCTCGTCTAGGAGGATGCGACGTCCCTCGCACCGGACAAGGTCAGGGGACCCAATGATAGTTGGCCGCACGTCAAACCAGTCCCTCCCGCCAGACGCGGTATAAATCATGTAATAGCGGCCATCCAAGAGGGTGATGCGTGGATCCTCCACCCCCCCACATCTCCTGGCTGGTCTCCCCCACCAGGATAGGCGCGTTGTATCTTTTGAAGTGTATGCCGTCTGTGCTCACGGCATAGCCAATCGATGAAGTGTACTTGTGCTCCTCGACCGGACGTTCAAGTCCAAGACAAAAAGGCTTGTCGGTGGCCCGGTACCAGACGTGGAATAACCCGTCGCTGTAGATCGCAGCACAGTTGAATACGGCTGCCGCCTTCCAGGGGTGATCGGGGACCGGGCGCAGAATCGGCTCCCTGCCCATCCTCCTAAGCTTGAACACCAGGGGTTCCCTGCCTCTCCCTATCATAGGCGCTCGATGAAAACCGCCCTGCTGAAGACTACGCTCCGGACAGGGTATGGATATCCCTGAACCGGCGCGTAAATATTCTAGCATAAAGAAAGCTGGATTCAGGTCTCTTGCGAAGGCTTGATTGAGGAGAATTAATTTTTTGCGCAGAAACACTGCGCCGCGAGTGGATTCCCCTGCACTCCGGGCTAATTCCGGCCCAGGCCCGGGTCAACCGCTCCGGGTCTGGGCCCGCTGCCCCTGGCCCGCAGGCGGTCTCAAGTCCGTCAACAGCCTCAGGCCCGCCAACAGTCTCAAAACGAGAACTTCACCCCGGTGATCAAGGCCTTTGAACCCTTGAGCATCCCGAATTCGCTATCCTCGCAGCCCGCAAAAAACGCACCGCCGGCCCAGATATCCATCGATTGGCTAAGATGATAGGTATACCTGGGTGCAATGACCGAGCTTTTGTCGTCCAGGTTAACAAGACCTGTGAGCTCTACCTCGTGATCATCATTGGGGGTATACCGGACAACCCCGAGGAGGTACTGCCCGGCCTCGCGCGGGCCCGGCTTAAACCAGTACGGGCTCAAAAGAGAACCAGAACCATTGCAGATGTACTGGGCCATGGCGTAGATGTTGTTTTCAAAGTTCCGGTCTCCACCCACGACTGCCTGGAGGTAAGGCTCGTTGGATGAGAATGCGATGGCGCGTTCATCCTCCAGGCCGGCGACCCTCTCCGGCCAGGTGTAACTTGCCTCTCCCCACAGGGTATAGTCGCCTATGACGCCCGTGACAGTCGCCCCCAGCCGGGTCAAGCGGCGGTACTGGGAGTGGGGCTGTAGCTCCATCACAGGCCGTTCATAGGAATCGTAGGCCAGCGTCCCACCAGGGGTGAGTTTGGGCTCGACCCTGGCCCAAAGCACGGGATAGTCATCCCAGCCCTTGAAAGCACTGGCGTAGACATCCCAGCCGCCTACCCTGGTACCTGCCCTCCCCGCGACCTCAAGCAGCTGACCAAGACCCGTGGGCCTCTCAGGTGCCGGGAATCCACCCGGCGCCTCCACAATCAGCCCCCCCAGGCTAAGACTTGCCTGACGGGCTACCCCTTCCAGGATTTTAGCCTGCATCTCCGAGGGCACAGGAATGTCCTGCAGTTTAGGATCCAGCACGAGGACACCTCCGGTGTCACCCCATGATGTATAGCCAGTGCCATAGACAGCTGGCACCGGGATGCCCTTTATCTCCATTTCCCCCATCATATCCTCAGGATTCAAGACCTTAATGGGGTTTACATAGTTAGTCGGATTCACGCCGTAGGCGGTGCCCCAGCTCACTACCTGCTGGCCTACCCTGAGATCCAGGCTCTCGCGGTAGAGATCGATGTAAGCCTCTCCGAGCTCGAACAGGTCGCCCGAGCCTTCGATCAAGTCATAGGACCCGTTGAACGAGATGTAGAGATGACCAAAGGGCGCCGGCATCCTCCCGGCAAGATCCCCGTCCAAGGAGATATCATAGCCAAGCCCGTTTCGGGTGAGCTCCCCGTTCTTCAGGGATAGCACGAAATCCTTTGTGACTTCGCCCGAGAATGTCATCCCACCCTCTCCGGCATGCACAACAGGTGAAGCGCCCAGGGCAACCAGCAAGACAGCCAGCCAAAGCATCGCCCCATTCAACGCCGAGCCCCTGGCCGCATGTGAACGAGTTTTTCTCATAAACCATACTCCCCTCATGAACAAGACCCCCCTTGGCGTCGCAATAACGGCAGTGCAATAACGGCAGTGCAATAACGGCTTGACATCCCTATAAAGGGCCGGCTCTAACCGGCCCGTATCAGGCCCGCTCTAAGTAGCAGTCTACTTCCTGCGGAGATACCGCATGCTGAAATACTCGTCGGCCACCTTTTCCTCCTTTGTCTCGATCAGCACGACAGTAGTCTTGGTCCCGCCAAGGATGTCGCTCATAATGAGCCTACGCGGCTCCCACTTACCCTTTTCATTCTTCCTCAGGTCCGAGTTGGCCAGGACCTTCTTAAGTCTCCCGTCGACGTCATAAAACTCAATCTTCAACGGGACGAACTCATCCTGCCACACCCACATCTTGAGGTAACTAAAATCGCTATCACCTTTGGGCGAAAGGCGCAGCACATAGCATTTGCGTCCATCCAGGGTCTCATCTGGCAGCCGCTCCGCCCGGTAGTCTTTCTTGTAGGAAGATGCGCTGCCTATCTCCTCGTAGGTGAAGTCTGTGC
Source organism: Bacillota bacterium (assembly GCA_013178125.1). Lineage (NCBI taxonomy): Bacteria > Bacillati > Bacillota > Bacillota bacterium. The sequence goes on from JABLXJ010000033.1 coordinate 2,979, forward strand.
CCATAAACTTCTCCCGGGTAGCGCTCCCGGCCATGCGCCTCTCCCTGCCGAGGGCCGGCATGAAGAGCCACATCTGGGCGTCTGAACCTTCCTTTGTTATGCTCAGGAATTTCGTGCCCGCCACGTCGGCCGGAGAGAGGTATTCGACAAGCTGTTTATCGCTCCCGTCGGGGTCTTCCCTGCGGAATACCCTGAGTTTGTAAGTACGCTGCTGGCCACGCTTATTCTCGGTTATGAGGTCGATCGTAGCGGTGCCGCTCCCGGTGAGGGCGAGGTTATTCTCAGTATGGTCCAGTATCTGGTCTGCCGTTAGTCTCTCAGCAGCACAGGTCGTCACGCGAAACTGCATGCCGGCCAGCATCAATAGGCCTAGGCCCAGGCCAAGTGTCACAATCCATTTGGGACCTAGTAATGGCCTTGATAGAGTGGATGTCCTGTAACTCGATTTCAGAATGCCCACTTCCGGTTCCTCCTTCAGATGCCTCTATCCTTTCCTTAAGCGTCATGAGCAAAGGTCATGACCCTCTTGCCGCTACCGGGCCCGTCGTCTCCCGGAGCCTGGAATACGCCCGCTTTCCGAGGACCTGGCGTTCGCCGAGCAGCCTCAAGACGGAAGGCAGCACTATGAGGGCCCCTAATGAACTCGTCGCCATAGTGCCCGCCACCAGTGCTCCGAAGACCGAGATGGCATGGAAGCTCGAAAAAATGAGCAATCCAAATCCGATCGCCATGGTCGCTGCATTGAAGAAGATGCCCCGGCCCGTGGAGCCCACCGCGCTCATTATGGCTTCCCTTTTATCTATACCACTACTAAGCTCGAGACGGTAACGACTGATGAGGTGAATTGAGTAGTCTATCCCGATCCCTATGCAGATACCTGCTATCATCATTGTCACCACATCGAGAGGGATTCCCATGTAGCCCATGACGCCGAAGTTTATCACCACGGTGAGAACAAGGGGTATCAGGCACAGGCTCCCCAGAAAAACGGAACCCATTATAATGGAGACCACGACCCACACCCCGAGCATGGACCAAAACAGGCTCTTGAGCTGGCTGTCCATAAACCTGTCCATAAGCCTCATCATTATCTTGGGCAACCCCACCACCTTCGCCGTTGCGCCGGTCCCATCAAACTCCCTTTTTACCAGGTTTTCCGCAGAATCGATTATGCCCTTGAGCTGCGATGTCGGGACATTGGCCAGGCTTGCGGTTATAAGCGCCTTGCGGAAATCATAGCTCACCATGGAATCGAGCCCGCCCCCACTCTGCATAGTAAACAGGAGAAGCTCTTGTGCTACCGCCTCATGGGTATTGGGGATTACCTCATAGGCCTTGTCGTCCCCGTGCAGGGCGCAATTGACTTCCCGGATGAGGTTCGCAACCGAGGTCGAGTTGCTTACTTTGTCGAGAGAGTCCATCTCACCCTGTAGCTTTAGCATTCGATTAAGAATGGCCGGGTCCTTGATGCCGTCCTCACGCCCTGAATCGACCACAACAGAGAGCCTCATCGTGCCCCCGAAATCTCTCTCGACTATGTCGGTCCCCTTGACCACAGGGCTATCCTTCCTGAAATACTGCATTATGTTGGTCTCGATGTGTACCTTGGGAATACCGACAGCAAACACGACCAGAACCACTATCGCCCCGGATATGATGGCCCGCGGCCGGCTGGTGACCAGCCGGGCCGTTGCCTCGAGAATAGCCTTAAGCCCGAAGCCGCCAGCGGCCTCCTTGTGAGCATGCCCCGGTACGCGACTGGCAGCCCCTTGTGCCGGAAGAGCCCGGGTATGCACACCGGGCGAGGGAAAACAGATGGCAAGGCACGACGGGATCAAGGTCAGGGAGATTACCATATTGAGCATAATGCCTATCGCTGCAAAGATACCGAATTCCTTTACCGGGGGAACAAACGAGGACACTAGCGACCCGAAACCCACTGCCGTGGTGAGAGATGTCATCAATATGGGATTGGTGAGCTCCACTACCACATCAGCAATGGCTATGTCGGGTTGGAGCCCCTTGTTCACCTCCTCGTGGAACCGGTTGAGGATATGGATGCCGGCTGCGCTGCCCATTGCTATCAGGATAATGGGAAGGATCATTGAAACCATGGTGATGTTGTAGCCGAGAGCGGCCATGAGTCCCACAGTCCACACTATGCTGGTGATCACGCTGGCGAGGAGCACCAAGACGTCCAGCAGGCTCCGGAAGCTCAGGTAAAGCGCCAGGACTATCGCAGCCAGGACCAAGGGGAAGAGAAAACGCAGGTCACCTCGCATGTTCTTTGAGGCCCAATAACCCATGTAGGCCTCCCCTACCACATAAATTTCCTCCGGCCCCTTCTCCCGGTTGGCCAGGGTCTCCACTTCCTGGGCAAGTATCTCTGCCCTCTTTGTGGCTATGATCCCAGGCTCCAGGGTCACGATAATCGCCATGGCCCGGCCGTTAGAGGCCACCAGAGACGCGCCCTGTTGCGAATCTTCCAGGCGTTCGCGAAAGGCCCTGATTTCTTCCGGCGTCTCGGGAAGTGAATCCACTATCGGCTGGATCTCGATGCCAAGTTCTGAGCCTTTGATCAGGTCCACATTGAGCGGGCTCATCACTTTCTTTACCCCGTGCAGACGCGAAATTTCCGTGGTAAGGCGGTCGACCTTGACAAGGGCATTCCTGGTAAAGATGTCCCCCTTGAGCACCACCATCATGATTTCCTGTGAGCCGAATTCTTCTATTGTCTCCTCGAGCTCTTTGATGATGGGGTCGTTCTCGGGAGCCAGGTCCTTTGTATTGGTTACAAAGCGTATCCGCGGTATATACACGGCAAAGCCGACAGTAATGGTAACAAGGATGGCGATCACGACGCGTGGACGCCTCACTATCCATTGGGCCAGGTTGCGCACAGGCTATATACCCCCTGTCGTGCTGATTTGCACGGGATCTTGGGAACGCCGGACTATTCCGCGAAGGTAGAGCTCAACCACCTGTTCTATATCCTCTTTGGATAGGGAACGCCCTTCCCTGATGAGCCAGTGGAATGCCAGGAAATTCGTCATTCCCTCCAGGGCATACGCAGCAAGCCGAGGGGCAATCTCTCTGAACTCTCCTCGCTTAATTCCCTCATCTATAACATGTTCGATCAGGGTTATGATTTCGAGTCTTGCATCCCTGGTGCGCCTGTCGAGCTCCTGCCCCAGGTGCCCAACCTCGCCGAACATGACCGCAAGGAAGTCTCGGTAACAGCTATATAGCTGGAAGTGCAGCGCGATAAGCTCTCTTAACTTGCTGGTGGAGCCGGCCTTCTCCTTGAGTTTCCCATCGAGAAAAGCCTTGACCGCCCGCATCCGGTCCTCAATGAGAGCGACAAAGAGCTCATTCTTGCTTGCAAAGTAGAGGTATACAGTCCCTTTGCCAACGCCCGCGACCTCTGCTACCTCCTCGACGGTAGCCCTGTGAAATCCCTTCTCGGAAAAGACCTTCTGGGCGGCATTCAGTATTAGCGAGCACTTATCTTCGTCCTTTTTCGTCGCTGAACCCCCCTCGACGCCCTGAACCTGGCACTAAGTTTGGCCCCAAGCCCGAGTCCGACCCCGGGCCCGACCCTGAGCCTGGCTCTAAGTCCCGCCTTAAGTCCGCCGAGCGCCCGTTATCTGACTGACCGGTCAGTCTAATACTATAATATACCTACAAAGGGAAGATTTCAATACGGGTTCCTTCCGCGGTCAAGGTTGCGTCAAAGTCATGACTAGACTTCAGGAGAAGGGATGAGCTATGGCTAACGCAAGCTAATTATTATGGAGTAAGGCTGACTCTCATAAGCCCAATATCTCCAGGTATCGGGAAATCTGGACATAGTGAATTGGACTTGCATTTGGTTTTCTTTCTGCAAGCCCTATGGAACAGGGAAGGCCTTCTCCGGCCGGGGCAGTCTTATGGCCGGGCATGGATACGGAACGGGAAGGAAGAGGCAAGCATAGGGGTTACCACCCTTCCCGATGCGGTGGAGCTATCTTACACACTCCGACCGGGGACGGATGGTGAGGAGAGGGTGCGCTATAGCGTGCCTATCACGTGGACTGAGTGCAATTACGGAGGCCGGAGGCCCTGGTTTGTATGCCCTAAATGTAGTCGGCGGGTGGGGAAACTGTATCTTTACTTGGTAAGTATTTCTTGTGCCGGCATTGTTGGGGTCCAGTCTATGAAAGCCAGCGGGAGGACCGAGCCTATAGGTTAATGCGCAAGGCACAGAAGATACGGCGTAGGTTGGGCGGGAGCCCGACGCTGGGGGACCCTTTCCCTGACAAGCCCAAGGGAATGCACTGGAATACCTACCGGCGATTACTGCGGGAGATCGAGGAGGCGGAGTGTGGATCTATTTCTGAGGCCTTAGAGAGATTCAAACGTTAAGAGGCGGGTACAGTGTCATAGGGGGGTGTTTGTAGTGGTGAAAGCGGACAAAACCCGACAGCTAACTATAGAGCAGCAGAATGCTATTGACCTGTTGCTGCAGGGCAAGAGCGACCGGGAGGTAGCGGAGGCCGTAGGGGTGAGCCATCAGACCGTGACGGAATGGCGGAATAACAATGCTGTATTTGTAGCAGAGTTGAATCGGCGCCGTCAGGAGACCTGGGGCAGCCAAATCGAACGATTACGCCAGTTAGTAGCGCAGGCGGTGAGTGTTCTGGAGGAAGGCCTGCAGCAGAAACAGGACCTCAGATTGAGGCAGGCCGCGGCGGTGCATATCCTGCGGGCTATAGGCTTGTATGGTGTTAACCTGGCCCCCAAGGGCGCGACTGACCCGGAGGGCATAGAAGCTGAGTGGGCGAGCACTAAGGCCTTAGCAGAATCCCTAAAGGAACTATCCCGGTTAACGGCGTAGTTGTCCAAAAGTATACCGAAAGTTGCAGGGGGTTCCCGGCCCGGCGCCGAGCGGTAGACGGTGCCCGATATCTTGGTGATAGACTAATGATGAGCTGGGTTGCCCACAAGGGATGCCAGGGAGGGGAAAATCATGAAGCGAGCCGTAACCGTGCTTACTACGTTGATGGTGTTTCTGATAGCTACTGGCAGCGCTGCAGCTGACTGGCGAGACGCAGGTATACCAGAGGAAAAGAGAATGCGAAGCGTTCATGTTTTTGAGTATGTCATCGACGACGGGACGGTCACCCAACGTATCTTCGTTCCTGAACAGGTGGAGCTGGGTGGCATTTTGGCAGTAAAGATCCTCTACTTGAAGGCGGCTAACGGCCAAGACCGGCCTTTTGTCTGGAAGTTGTCCGTTGTGGGTATAGCTTCCAACGGCGTCGAACTCTCACTACTTAGTGGGAGAGTCGATCGATATATGTGGGATCAGACCCAAAAAGAGTCGATCAAAGATAAGCCGCTACTACATTTATGGCTTCTTTCTATTGAGCAGGAGAATGAAAAGCGGGACGTACGTCTCTCTTACAGCGTTGATGCGGGAACGATCCGTCTCTTGGTGTCTGGGTTTCAGGAGGTGATGATCGCAGTTCACCCACAAGATTCGTCGTACTTGACCACAGAAGCATGGCTTCTGCAATGAGGGAGCTGTCAGTGCCATTAACAAAAGCTGGAGGGATAGGCCCTCACAATCTCCATAGCCCGGCCATTCGGGACCGGGTGGGTGGTAGCGTGTATGCAGCCGCGAAATTGGGAAGGGAGGGCCAAGACTCTATATCTATGGCACGGGCTTTCGCGCCTATCTTATTGTGTTTTTTGGGTCTTTTGGGTATAACGGAGCATGAGTCGCCTGTAGCTTTTTGCTTTCTTGAGCAGCGATTCCACGATGAACCGGGCGGTGTGCTGGAACCGGGGAAGAAGAAACCATGGTAAAAGCGAGACAGTCTTTTTGCACACCGGACATAGGAGCCGGCGAATCATTACCACCAGTTCGAGATCTCTCGAAGGAAGCCCATTTCTTGAGTACCAGCCGTGTCCCTGGGGATTCGTCCGGGCTCCACAGACAGGGCATTTTTCTAGAACTGGCCATCTCACTTCCTGGTACTTCTGGGAGTATTCTTGCGGTGTCATGTTGACTGGAACTACAATCTGCAACTTGATCCCTCCAAAGCAAACTTAAAAAGCTTTGCCACTTTGTTTTCGAGAGGGGTTTTACACAATGCCAGAGTATTTTGAAAGAGGTATGTCTTTAAGAGGGTACGCTAATGTGCAAAGTCACACTTAAAGGAGGCCAGTTACCCGTGTCAAAAACGAAGATCCTCACTGACAGTGCATGCGATATTGAGCCGTCCTATCTGGCAAGTCTTGGTATAACAGTGGTACCTCTCACCGTGCATTTCGGCTCTGAGTCATACCTAGATGGCTATGAAATACGCGGAAAACAATTCTGGGATAAGCTCCGGGCCTCCCAGGAGATTCCGCGCACATCCCAACCTCCCGTAGGGGCGTTCAAAGAAGCTTTCGAAAGGTTGACAGCTGATGGTTCCGGGGTAGTAGTCATTCTCTTGTCGGCAGCCCTCAGTGGGACTTATCAGGCAGCTACATTAGCGGCACAGGAACTTCCTGACCGGAAGATCGCCATTATCAACTCGAAAACTGCATCAGTGGGATACGGCCTTGTTGTATTGGAGGCAAGGGATCTTGCTGAAAGCGGCGCTACGTTCGAGGAAGTGAAGAATGGCGCTCAAAGTATGGTAGATAGGCTCCTGACAATGTACTCCGTTGATACTCTGGACTATCTCTACAAGAACGGTCGAATTGGGAGAGCCAAGCATTTCTGGGGTTCAATCCTAAACGTGAAACCCATCCTCAAGCTGGATAGCGAGGGCTACGTTTCAGGGGTCGAGAGGGTCCGGGGACGGTCTAAGGTCATCCCGAGGATGATTGAACTTGCCGGTGAGGAGATCCCTTTCGGCACTAAAGTCAAACTCGGCATGTGCCATGGAGACGTTCCCGATGAAGGGGCCAAACTGGTCGCGGCAGCTAAAGAAAGATGGCAGGTCCTACGAGTAGTCGAAACTGAAATCGGCGGGGTAATCGGCACACATAACGGGCCGGGGACATTGGCTTTGATCCTTCTTCCCTGCTGAAACCTGACGGCGCAGGCCGGTTGTGACAGGTCAACAAGATGGACGTCCTTGAACCACCTTCCACTTGCCGAGCCTGGTCGGCGCCGTTGATGTAAGCGAAGAGCGCTGGGCGGTCCTCGTTTAACCGGCAAGGCTTCGCTTATCCATCCCAAGTTGGGACAGGTTGTTTTTAGTTGGGTTTTGGGGTGGCTGTTAGCTTGGGGAAATTCCCAGCGGAGGCTTGGAAACCTTCGAAGCGTTACATAGCGTTACAGCGAAGGGGGATAGGCCCTCGCAATCTCCACGGCCCGGCCATTCGGGACCGGGTAGGTGGTAGCGTGTATGCAGCCGCAAATTTCGCTAGGGGGGTATGATGGTGAATCGTCCTTTTTTGTTGACTTTTCATACTAGTATATTATGCTAATACTAGTAATTTTGCTGATATTAGCGCAGAATACTAGTATGGAGGCGCAACCATGAAAAAGCGGGTAATGCTTTATCTTAATGATGATGACTTTCGTAGGCTATCCTCTCTGGCGAAAAAGGCGGGTACGTCTATGAATGCCCTGGTGGTATCCCTGCTGTGGCAGGCTGATATGCCAAAACGAAAGGCAGGAGAGGCCCTGGAGTATGTCTGCAGGCGGTGCGGGCGAAAGATTCTGGCCGATGTCGCCGATGTAATGCCTCCCGATGAATGCCCTTACCCTGCGTGTGGCGGCGTGCTGGCTCCCACAGGACGGGGGCTTACCCTCATAGTAGGGCGTATCGAATAGGCCTGTAACGCGCAGAAAGGCCTCTAGGACGGGCGATAATGCGCGGGGTAGGTAGATTTTATGATTTTATCGGCCATTGTAGGGCATTCTGGTGCGTGCAGGGGGCCTCCGGGACGAAGAGGGATGGACGCAGGAGAGGATCGCGGTGGAAGCGGGCGGGCTAACCGATTTCCCTCCGAATTCTCGTGGTGACCAAGGTACCGGTTCCTATCCGATTTTGCGGTGGTCGCTGTTTCGTGCTGTTCTCAGCGAGCAATGGACCGAATTTCATTCGAATTCTTGCGGCCGCGTCCCGTTGTTTCCGCGTTGTTCTCAGCGAACCCGTTTCCCTCGCTTTTTTCGGCGTCCATTTTCAGCCCATTTTTGTGGGAGACCTGTTTTGTCCTGTTTCATCGGCGACCGTTTCCCTCCGTTTTACGGTGTCCAGTTTCCATCCAGATCACGGTCTTTTTTAGGTGTTAGGTGTCCAATTTTGTAAACCTCTTGTTCTCAAATTCCCGTGAAGACGGTTATCTGTTTGGTTATCTGTTTCGAGATTGTTTACGATACCCCAGAGACCCACTAAAAGACCCTTAGCATGCCCCGGGTTGCCTTCTACGGAAGGCGGTAGGGCGATTCTACTTACTCACAGGGGTGCGTTTAATACCCCCCTATTGGGAAAGACGACTCTTACCCAGGGACCGGGCGGGCACGTTCAAAGACCCTGGAAGGGGTTTGTTCACGACCGGGGGTAGTGAACCCCCATGTGGATTCATGCTGGGTTAGCGAAGGGGGGCGAGAGTGACAAAATTGGACACCTAAAAGGAGGCGCACTTCTTACGATACGCAGGAGGCCATCTAGCGTGTCCGTGGTGAGCATGCAAACGGGTTGTATTTCCCAAAATAGGACGGGCCGCTATAGGTAAAGGATAGCGGAATGACGAATACTGACAGCAAAAAGGGAGGTGTTCTTATGGCTAAGTGGGAGAGATACATAGTCTACCCGTTGCTATTTGTGGCGCTGTTCTTCGGAGTGGTTCGCGAAACGTGGGTACTACAGGCAGCAGAAAGCATTGTTGATGAGATACGGGCTCGGCGCATGGTTGTGGTTGATGAAGCCGGGCGGGAACTGGTGGTGCTTTACACAAACGAGGACGGCGGATAAGTCGAGGTGGTTGGTAAAGAGGGCAAAAAGCAAGTGGCACTAGGCGCGACGATAGTGGGTGGGAAAGTTCAGATGTTCGATGAAAAAGGGAATCAGGGGGTGCACTTGGGGGTAAGCTCGGTTCTTGGTGGGGGGCCTTATACTATCTGGCCCAGAGCACACACAGGGCATGTTTCTAGGCGATCACATCAGGCTGGGCAACCCAGAAGGCAAGACAGGGGTGTTGCTGGAGGCGGCGAAGGACGGGTCGTTGCGACTGGACGACCCAACGGGCGAGGCGGGGGTGCTACTACGAGCAAGCCAGCATGGCGGTGCAGTTGGGGTGTACAACCAAACAGGCAAGCTAGGGGTGGCGCTGAGTGCAGTGAAGGAGGGCGGATTCGTAAGCATACACAATCCCCAGGGAGTTTCAGCAGTGACAATCACTCAAGATTCCGTAGTACCTGAGAATAATGATTGGAAAGCCTTTAAACTAACTGCTCGTCTTAATACAGGAGGATGGGCTTTAGCACAGAAGTTAAACCAAGTGTCATTTACTGTTGTGCCATCTGTTGTAGATAGACTTAAGTTAGAGGCGCAGGTTAATACAACATGTCAACCCTCTTGGAATTTTTATCTTGGGCAAGGTAGATTCTCGGTATCAGATAGAGAGGTTAGGGCGGCATATGAGGAAGCAGGTAATTATGTATTTGAGGAATACATTCAGCCAGTGTTTTCCCAAGTATCTAAGAATGAGGTGAAGATAACGTTTTTCATTCAAAGTTATGAGGTAGGCACTTGGCGTAACGGGGTTATGAAACTCAAAGGGGAATGATAGGTATAGGGGGGAAGGGGCCTCCAGGAGCCCATAGAAGGCCCTTAGACGCGAGTTTTAGGACAGGCTAAGGGGGGGTTTACCCGCCCTGGATGTAAAGGCCAGCAGGAGCGAAACTAGAGGCCGGGAGATTGAAGGTCACTTTGACCCTGAAGCGGGTAGGGTTTTGGGGAGTTTCGGGAGACATAAAAAAGCCGGGGGAGCGGTCCGGGTATACGGGAAATAGGAGGGTACTTTTTGATAGTGCCCTTTATTTTTGTACAAAACCGAACAGTTTTATACGACAGAGAGGGATAAAAATGGACAAAAAAGTGTTGACATAGACGGCTGAAAGGTTTACAATATGGCTTTAGAGGGACAAAGAAGGGAGATAGCGGCATAGAGAAAGCCGTGTGCTACATAAGGGTTTCCACAGGGGAATAGGCTAGGGTGGGGTTTCCCTGACAGCCCAAACGGAAGTTATCCGGGAGGAAGGAGTTTCGGCAGCTAAACCTCTGGCTACCCGGACTGGCGGAGAAAGACCCTTGCAACTAGTAGCCCGCAAGAAGGTTAAGCATGTAGTGGCCCTGAAACTAGACCGGCTTTTCCGGGATGCTGAAGATGCACTGCACCAAACTAAGGCCTGGGATAAGGCCGGGATAGCCTTGCACCTGGTAGACATGGGCGGGCAAACTCTCAATACCGCAACGGCTTGGGGCGATTTTTCTTGAACATGATGGCTAGTTTTGCTGAGCTGGAGCGGAACCTCATAGCTGAACGAACCGCAACGGCCCTGGCGCATAAGAAGGCCCATAGGGAAGCATACAGCCCTACTCCATGGTTTTGACCGCGTAGAAGGTGCCCTAATTGCAAACGCCGAAGAACAGAAGATTCTGGCGCAAATATTCGCCTGGAGAAAAGCAGGATGGACCCTGCGAGAAATTGCAGACGAATTGAACCGGCAAGGAATCCCTACAAAACAGGGCGGGCGATGGTATGCGTCTACAGTCCGATATCTTTTGTAGAACAATCTTTATGAGGAGGTGGCCTAAATGGTTGAAAGACTCTTAACTCCAGAAGAGGCAGCTGACAGGCTGGCAGTAAGCCCTAAGAGCATTCGGGAATGGCTACGGCGAGGAAAACTCAGAGGTGTCAGAGCAGGGCGCCTTTGGAGGATAAGGGAGCGCGACCTGGAGGCCTTCCTGGACCCTGTTCTTCAAGCATTAAAGGCTGCTCCAGAAGATGATGAGCCATTAACGCAGGAAGATAAAGAGGCTATTGCCGAAGCGGAAAAAGCCATAGCCCAAGGGAAGACAAAGCCCTGGGAAGAGTTTAAAAGGGAACTGGGATTATGAAACTTGAGATAACCGAACCGGCCCAGAAAGACTTTGCTAATCTTGACAGGAAAACACAAAGGCGGATTAGGGCTGCTTTGGA
>JABLXJ010000034.1 GCA_013178125.1 Bacillota bacterium
TGGCTACCATGTAGTCTGCCCCGCCATAGGTGCGGGCACGGTAGGTATTATCTCCGAGATTACTTCCGTAACCGCCCCTTGCATCCTCCTTCTGGTGCCCGGGCAACCCTTCGAAACCGAAACACACAGTCGGCGCTGCGTTATTAAAGTCGCGGATATCGGCAGCTGAGTACTTGAGAACGCGGGAAGGGTGATTTATCAGGAAATAACTGGTGTCAGCGTAATTTTCCTGGAGGTAAGCAGCGCCTGCCACGGCATCCGCATGCGTGACATTCCGTTTGACAAGGCCTTCCCTTGCGCGGCTTGTATCCTTATCTCCGGCATCAAACATATATTCAAAGTCACTTATCGCAGTCGGGACATCTTCGACAATGGCAACGCTTGCGTGTTCGTGGGAGGGAACGTTCCATTCAAAACCCTGGATGAGCGTCTTGTTCGGGTATCGAGACTGCAGAGCTTGAAGCAACGGATATGAATAATCGCGGAGCGACTGCCAGCGCCACATAAGAAGGCGCCCATTTTTATCCTTAACTGGATTGCCGATAATATAGGGTGCTGGGGTGACGTTTTCCCAGTATGCGCCTTCGGGGTTACGTGCGGAGGTTCCTCCATGCTCCGAATTAGCCATCCAGTCCAGTCCGAACGTGTCAAATGCATGACTTACGACATCCGCCTGAGTGTGGCTTCCGTCCGTAAGGAAAGTGTGGGTATGGAAGTCTCCTGTGATCCATTCACCAGCAAACACATAGAGACTACCCACGGCTACCATGAGCGCGGTTAAGATCAACACAACGCTCATTCTGAATGATGACCTGTACACTGAACACCAGCTCCTTTCAGGGAAGAATTGTTCTATAGAGGAACATAAAGGATGAACGTTAAGATAGCATATCAACGGAGTAAACATCATGTAAAAGTATTATGACCCAAGCCACAAGCGGCACCTGTCCCACGTGGACATAGATGCTATCTTCCGGCTCGGCGACGAAATGTTTCTTTGCCTTCCGGATCACCTCCCCAAATGTCGGCGCGGGAGACTATAAGCTTAACAACGGAGACCGGCGGTAACTACCTAGATGCCTCTTGACCATGGCTATTAGCTATGATACTATATGCATGGATACTATATACATTATGCATATACATGATCGAATGGAGGCTGTGTTATGGCCAATTATGCAAACGAAAGCCCATGCGGGCCATGCTCACCTCGCACTCACGCACGAATGGAGCGCTTCATGGAACCTTGCCTGCTCCTCCTGCTCCGGGGACAGCGATCGCACGGGTATGAACTAATGGAAAAGCTCCGGGAGCTGGGATTTGAAGGAAGTTCCGCGGACATGGCGAGTCTCTACCGAACCCTCCGCCAACTCGAGGACAAGCAGGTGGTCACGTCATCGTGGGAAGAGGGAACGCAAGGCCCCCCGAAAAGGGTGTACGAACTAACCGAGGAGGGCGAAGCTCTCCTGCACGATTGGGCACGTGTGATTAGAGCAAACCGGTCCCGGCTGAACAAGTTCCTCGATTTATATGAGACTCTATGCCAGGAAGAGGGAAAAGGAGGCGGCAGCGATGTATAGCGTGGTCCTCTACTCTATATCCATCATCGCAGTACTCCTTTCGTGGAAAGCCAGCAAAGATAAGACACGAAAAGCCTTGCGGATTACGGCCAAATCCTTTGCCAAGATCATTCCGGCTATGATCGGCATAATCGGAATCATTGGACTCCTTCTTACCTTGATCCCTCCTGAATGGATCTCCGGATATCTCGGAAAACAGGCAGGTATCGCGGGGACGATCGGGGCGGCAGTGTTCGGGGCCGTCACCCTGATTCCCGGGCTCATCGCTTTCCCCCTGGCCGGGTCCCTCTATCGAGAAGGTGCTTCCGTGATGACCGTGGCTGCTTTCATCACCACCCTGACTATGGTAGGAATTGTTACCGCGCCTGTTGAGATCCAACAGTTGGGCAGGAAGATGACCCTGTGGAGAAACGGGCTGAGCTTCGTTTTCGCCCTGATCATCGCGTTTGTAATGGGGGCGGTGCTGGGATGAAAAAAGTCGTGAAAGAGTACAGATTGGTGGTTCTCGTTGTCCTCGCCAACCTGGTGCTGTGGTACCTCTCACCCTCAAAGGCCGCAGAATCGGCCAGCACAGCCGGCAAGTTCCTGAAAGAGATGCTCTCGATCTTGCCTCCAGTGTTCTTGCTCGTAGGACTCCTGGATGTCTGGGTGCCGAGGGCAATCGTAGAGAGAAGCGTGGGTCAGAAGTCGGGCATCAAGGGCGTGGCCATCTCGATGCTGCTCGGCAGTACAACGGTCGGCCCCCTCTATGCAGCGTTTCCCATCGCCGCCGCGCTTCTGAAGAAGGGCGCGAGCGTGTTCAACATCGTCGTGTTCCTTACTGTAAAGGCGGGCGCAGAGATACCTCTAGTGGCTATGGAAGCGAAGTTCCTGGGTTTCCCCTTTGCTCTTCTCCGCCTGGCGTTGACGTTAGTCGCTGCCCCGATCATCGGGTGGATCGTGCAAAGGGTAGTCGGATATTCTTACAGGTCACAGAGTGCGGAACCGATGCTAAGCGAATAGAGGGTGGCCTATGGCAGAGGGTCTCAGCAAGATATCACAACGAGGGGGGAGCGGAGTGAAGATCTATGACATTTTGCGAAACAAGGAGTTCGTAGCCGGTGCGCATGCGAAAGATGTGCTCGAAGATACCAGCACCCATAAGGTCTTAACGGTGACGATCGATGCGGGAGCTCAAATTCCGCCGTGCACAATGGGAAGCCACACCTTGTTCTTCGTGGTAGAGGGCGAAGGGACGATAAGAGTGGGCAGTGATACAAGAGACATTGCGCCAGGTCAGATAGTGAGCATCGAACCTGGCATAGAGCGCAACATCAAAGCCGAAACCAAGATGGTTGTTTTAGCTATCCAGATTCATGGTTGACTGACGAACACGGCGGCCACCGGGGATGAGAGGTACGAGCCGTAGGTCAGAAGGTTCCGCAGTGCCCGGCGCGGACAACGCCAAGTTGACTGTTTCTACCCGAGTTTGCGGGATTGGGGAATAGGAAAATCCCTATAGCATGGCTTTAGTGATGGTGGATCGAGCTAATCTTGACTACGCGATTCCTTTTGGCTATTACGGCAGCGAGGCCGGGTCTACGAGGTCATCGTAGGGGATGTATTTGTGGTCGAGTCGCTTGTGGCGCCAAGGCTGCGCAGGGAGGTGTACAGGTATTGCATGGCCTCCTTCTCCATGGATACCATCTTGTCCAGGTCCCTGTAGATATCGAAATCGACATCCCTAGAGCCGGGCACCCCAAGGAAAGCGGGGCATGCGGCTTTCGCAGCCCAGGGGAAGACGCAGCACTTGCTCTTCGGGTCAGAGCATCTATTGAGCACCATGAGCTCGGCGTACTTGACTGACTCGAAGAGCTGATGGAAGCCGAAAAATTGATAGATCCAGTTTCGCCGAGGTCCGGGGAAATCCCAACTTCTTTGGCAGGTTCCGAGAGAAACTGCCAACTATGTTGGCACCTCGACCATTCAACCGTGGTAATTACACCCCGAGGGTAGCCGCCTCTCTGGCGTTGACCCTCGCCCTGGCATGCGCGCCGGGGACAACCGGCAGGTAAATGGGCCGGGGAGTCGGAGAGGACCTCCAACATGCATGCGCGTGAAACTGCATACCCTGTACTAACTCACGGAATGGAGTGCCAAGGCCCCCTTGACACCACCGTCTAATATCGATATGATATATATCGAAACGCTATATCGCGGGTAGTGGGGAAGTGCGAAGCCTTGGAACACGTCATCCTTGGTTTTCTGACTATGGGAGACATGACGGGATATGATATCAAGCGGCTTATGAGCATCAGCACGTCATTTTTCTATGATGCGAGCTACGGGAGCATCTATCCTACCCTCAAGAAGCTAGAAGAAAGAGGGCTTGTGAAGTCCAGCGAGGCAATAGAAAGCGGGCGCCTCAGGAAGGTCTATTCTATCACTGATGAAGGGCGCGAGGAGTTTCTTCGGTGGCTCGGAGGGCCACCCGGCGAAAGCAAGTTCAAATACGACTTCTTAATGAGGATGTTCTTCTTCGCGCACCTTCCCAAAGAGAAGATTGAGGCGGCGGTAACCCAGCATCTCGCGGAGATAAGGGCAGTTTCGAAGAAGCTTGAGACGATTGAGTTCATAGTAGGGGGCAAGGCAGATATATATCAGATGTACACCCTTCGATTCGGCAAGGACTTCTTCGCCTTCCTCCAAGTCTGGTTTGAAAGGTTCCTGGACGAACTCAAAAATGGTAACTCAGGCGACCCCGGGGTGAGGAAAGGGGATACTTGATGAGCGTGGGAAAGCAGCTCCGGACACGGAAACAGCTCCGGATACCTGGCATGGTTCATATCCTCATCTCTTTTGTCCCGTGGACACTCTATTGGACCTTATGCGGCGTTGGAAAGCCCCCGGGCGTTGCAGTTGGGCTTTTAGTGGCTGTCCTCCTTGTGATTCCGGAGGCCGTTAACATGAGTTTCAATCTCATAGACCTGGTGTCAGTGGCATTCTTCGGTGCCGCGGCTTTGGTCACCTTTGGCCTCAAATCAAGCCTATTCATTGATAACAGCGGTTTCCTCGGGTATCTTGCCCTCTTCATCATGGCGGTTGTGTCTCTGATACTCAAACAACCGTATACCGTGCAGGTCTCAAAGAGGGACTATCCTGAGACTTACTGGCACGACCCAACTTTCCTCCTGATCAATAACATCATCACCGGCCTTTGGGCATTCATATTCCTGGTGAATTCGGTAATATACATCCTCTCGCGCTTTCCCTTCACAGTCGTGGTCTCAAATGCTCTGGTGGCTTTAGGAATAGTCTTCTCCATTGTTTTCCCCATGGCCGCCCCCGCTTACTTTGCGTTGAGAGAGTTCAAGGGAAATGACTGGCGAGTCGACGTTGGCCGTGAAAGGGGAAAGGGAGGGGACCCCGGAAAAGAGAAGAAACGAGAGGGAAAAGAATATGATGCGATAATTGTCGGGTCCGGGATTGGCGGATTGACCTGCGGGGCTTTGCTCGCCCGCGAGGGCTACCGGGTTGCGGTCTTCGAGCAACACTACCTCCCGGGGGGTTATTGCTCGTCGTTTCGCCGGAAGGGGTTTACCTTCAATACCGGGGTGGAGGCTGTAAGCGGACTGTGGGAAAAGGGCCCTGTTCGCTACCTTTTGGATGATCTCGGGCTCCGGCAAGAGGACCTCTTTATAAGAAACACTTCGAGATATGTTTTCAAAGGCCAGAATATCGATGTTCCGCCGGATCTCGGAGGATTCATAGCCCTACTTCAGGGAATGTTCCCTGAGGAAGCTCGCGGTATTGCTGACTTCTTCGACATGGCCAGGAGGGCCTATGAAGAGGTCTACCGGGAGGCCGCAATGTATGGGAGTCCGCTCCCTGCAGAACTCATCGCCAAGGTGTTCGGGGCAAAGGCACTCCTGAACTACCCTGGGGAACACCCGCATTTCTTCAGCTGGATGAATAAGACTTACAGGCAAGTCCTGGACGAGCATTTCAAGAGTGAAACTCTCAAGGCGCTGCTATCCGCTCTCATAGGCTACGTTGGGACAGAGCCGAATGAGACCCCCGCGGCAAGCGCCCTGACTGCCGTAGTATCCTATTACCTTCACGGTGGATATTTCCCCAAGGGAGGCGCGCTTCGATTCGCAGGCGCGCTAAAGCAGTATATCGAAGAACATGGCGGTCGGGTACTGCTCAGGAACAAGATTGACAGGATTCTAGTGGAGACAAGTGAGGCCAGGGCCGGCAGGGAGGCAGAGGTCAGGGGGGTTCAGGTAGGCGATACGACCTATGAAAGCCCTGTGGTGGTGGCCAACGTCAATGCTAAGACAGCTCTCCTGGACCTGGTGGGAGAAGAACACCTAAAGCCAGCATTCGCCCGGTATATCAAGGGCCTAAAGATGTCCCCGTCGGTATTCATGGTATTCCTGGGTGTGGACATGGACCTATCAGATTACCCGGTCCTCATCCACAATCTCGATGAGGGGTACGGGATCGTCATAGGCTCGAACGCAGATCCGGACCTTGCGCCCCCGGGTAGTGCTAGTGTCACGCTACTGGCCGGGGCGAGTTACTGCGATTTCCCGCCGAGAGGAACCCCGGAATATCTTCAAAGGAAGGAGGAACTTGCCCGCACGCTGATAGAGAGGGCGGATAAGGCGATCCCCGGTCTTTCAAGCCATATCATCGTAGAGGATGCGGCAACGCCGAGGACGCTAGAGTTTTACACCGGCATGCCAGAAGGGGCGATCTATGCCTTCGACCAGTCGAAGGATACCAAAAGGCCATATTTCAAGACACCCATCAAAGGGCTGTATCTCGCCAGTGCCTCCACCTTTCCTGGTGGTGGGATTGAAGCAGTGGTGATCGCTGGGAGGATCTGCGCGAATGACATAATGAACTGGAAGATGCGTGGCTCGACATGAATGAAACAATATGTGATACGAGGGAGGTCTTAACATGAATAACAGGTTGAATACAGTTGTTTCCTTACTAACATTGACGGCGATAATGGCCGTGTGCTCTACGATGGTGGTCTTCCCGCTGGCGACTCTGGCTGCTGATACTGCAAGAACTCAGGCGCTGGAGGCACAATTAAAGGAGAACCCCCGGGACACAAAGCTCTTGATGGAGCTTGGCCTTATGTATCATAGTAAGGCGTTGGAGGGAGACAAACATGCACTTCAACGAGCTGAGCAGGTCTTCAAGGAAGTGCTAAAGATAGAGCCTGACAACGCCGAGGCCCGTGCATGGTATGGCAGCACGCTTACCATCAAGGGCAGGGAAGATTGGTTCCCGCTTGCAAAACTTTTCTACGTGAACGAGGGGATCCAGGAGATGGATAGAGCCGTTGAACTCGCCCCCGATGCCGTCATGGTCAGGCTGGTGAGGGCTCATACAAGCCTGGCCCTGCCTTATATGTTCAGGCGCACGAAGGTGGCTATCAAGGACTTCGAGTATCTTCTCACCTTAAGCCAGGACAGGCCCGAGCAATTCAACATAAATACCCTGGCCCAGATATACCTTGGCCTCGGAAAGGCCTATGCTAAAGACGGTGACAAGAGCAAGGCCAGGGAGAACTGGCAAAAGGTGATGGAGCTTGCCCCGGAATCCAGAGAAACTCTGGAGGCAAAGTCCCTATTGGAAGGGTGATCGATTCAGCATGTTAAGCTCCATTCTCTACCGGAGATCGGTGCAGCCCGTAGTGGGAGTGGGGGATCTGTTTTTTGTGAGTGTCATTTATTACACGCTGAACAGGGAAAAAGTACCGGTATTGCTCTATCTTTCCCCCTTGCTGGGGCTGGAATCGGAACATCTTACATGCTCTCCCTGTCGTCACTACCTACAGAAATTACACGCACCCATACTTACACCTGCTCGCTGAACTGGAAAGTATTTTGCCACTTCGCGCGATGAGATGGCAAGTTATTTATCACCTCGACGCCTATCCTGGTAACTTTCTTACCACCCAACCGTGACCCATCGATGGTGGTAAGAATCTTACCACAATTACATGCACCCGGGGTGAATAACCTCGCCGGTGTGCCCTCAGTTGTGTTCGGGCTTTTTGGCCTTATCATACGGGCCTCGGAGGAAGCGCTCCTGGCGGTGCCGTATTCCTTCCGTGAGGCCTCTCTTGCGCTGGGCGCTACAAATACAAAGTGGCAGACGATAAAGAGGGTCATACCATGCGCCTGCCCAGCTCCATATTTGATGAGGTCCTGACACTTCCATATCACCATATATACGCCCTTATGACAGAGGGAACGATGATCGATAGCAGGGGGCGTTTCAGCAGCGGTCGGGCCGGATCGTTATCTCGAAGACATGCCGCTCTGAATCGAACCCGCACGACATGACGATGCCTGCCACCGGCCCTCCGGAGGGCGCATAGGTGCAGGCGTGGATATAGAAATCCAGGAGGCAGCTCGGGGGGCACCTCCCGGATTCTGGATAGGAGGATGAGGAGGATTCGCATTCGTTCGCGCCACTAACGGCGCGGGGTGTCATTGGCGGCCCGGGGCGTTACTTGCGGTGCTTGGTATCACTACCGGTGCTCGGCATCTCCCGGGGTATGCGCCTCTTTCATCTTATAGCCGACTCCTCGCACCGTGATGATGTATTCGGGTTCTACAGGATCGTCTCCAATTCGCCGCCTCAAACGTGCCACATGAACATCGACTGTCCTGGCATCGCCCGCGTAGTCGTAACCCCAGACCTTCTCGAGGAGCACCTCGCGGGTCAAGACTATGCCGTGGTTTGCCATGAAGATTGCAAGTAGCTCATATTCACGCCGAGTGAGCTCGAGTTTTTCGTCTCCTCGCCAGGCCATCCTGCGCCTCGGGTCGAGCCTGAGTTCGCCCACACGGAGTTCCCTTTCACCTTCCCATTGGCTAGCGCGATTTGCCGTACACCGGCGCAAGACCGCCTTGACGCGCGCTGCAAGCTCGCGGGGGCTGAAGGGCTTTGTTATGTAGTCGTCAGCGCCCAGTTCCAATCCTACAACCCTGTCCACAACCTCTGATTTGGCTGTCAACATTATGATTGGCACAGGCAACTCGCTGCGGATGCTCCTGAAGACATCGTACCCGCTGATCTCCGGTAACATGAGATCTAGAAGCACCAGGTCCGGTTTTTCACTCAGGGTCTTTGCAATCGCGGCTTTCCCATCATAGGCGACCAATGTCTTGAGGCCCTCCTTGCGAAGGGTGAAATCCACGAGTTCGACTATGGGTGCCTCGTCATCCACGATAAGGACCTTCTCATTCATACGGGCCGGTCGCCTCCAGGCAGGTGTCCTTTCATGGTCAAGTATGGGGCAGGGTTGTTACGGGAGATTTTCAGAAAGGTTAACAATAGTTGACGGGAGGGGCCGGGGGTATATAGCTGCGGGGTGGGCGGCTAAACGGCAAGAATCTAGAATATTTACCGTCTCAGTGCGCGGAGTGATAACCACGTGACCACCCTAGCAAGTGGAGGTCGCCCATGTCCGGCCATCACCTTGTGTTATGTCTGGACGATGCCAAACTGTCCGGGTAGCGTCGAGTGTCGGAGAAGCCCGGTGCCGGGGGACATGCCGGGGGTATCCGGCACCGCCGGGAAGCCTCGCTATACGAGGTTACTCCGGACCAGCCGGAGGTGCGGGCCCAATGGGGCACAGGGGAGCCTTTCCCCGCCTCCCCCTACCACACGACCTCCCTCACCCCGCGGTGCTTCTCGACTTCACCGGCCATATGGACTGCCCTGTCCTGTAAAACATGGGCCTGCCTCCAAGGCGTTCAACTTCTTCCACCAGCGCCTGGGAACACTTGACCTCGATAATGGCGGTAGTGCCGGGGTTTTGGGGAAGTATCTCCCGCCAGAAGAGGAACATTAGCCGGTCCCCCAGACGATATTCCCCTTTCATCGACGACGCCTATCCTGTCCCCGTCGCCGTCAAATGACACGCCCAGGTCGGCATCTTTCTCCTTCACCACCCGGATGAGATCGCGCAGGTTTTCTGGCCTGACGGGGTCGGGGAAATAGTTGGGGAATGACGGGTCGGACTCGCAGTATAGGGGTATGACATCGCAGCCCAGGCCCTCGATGATCTTGGGAGCAAAGAACGATGACGTGCCATTGCCGCAGTCTACCACCACGCGGAGCTTGCGCTGGCCCAACCTTACCTTGTCGAGGATCATGTTGATGCACTGTTGGCTGGAGTTTCCGAATGCGTTTTATGAGTAAGATGGACCTTTATTGGCCGGAAACCGTCTCTTCCCGGAAAAGCTAGCCCGGATTTATGTTGAGGCTCACAAATATCACCCGGGCATATTGAATAGGCTGTTCCTCCACCGGGACCAGATCCGTATCCAGGATGTCAGTAATCTTGCTAACCGCCAGCCATTCCTGATTGATACTGTTGGTTGAGTGGATAGCCGGAACAATAATGTGATTTGAGGCAGAGACTGATGTCCTGTTATTCTGTTCGGCGTTTTTTGAGGCTTACCGGATTAGCCAGATGTCATGATCGGCATATGGTGGACAAGATTTAATACAACTTTAACGGTGCCTTTACCGTGCAGTAACTCTTTTGCGTTATCTTGCCCCCATGGAACTCTCCTGCATCTCGCGCCGGGTTGGCGCACCCGACCCTCTGTCACTGGTATGGTGGGTTTGCAGGGAAATCCCTAAATCTGGGCAAGGAGGAGACAGACAATGAAAGCTGGGAAAGCACCCCATGGTTTCTCCCTTATAGGTCTGGTTGCCCTGGCAGTCATCCTGTGTTCCTGTGGCGCCTGGGCAAAGGAGGCCCCTCTGATGTACACGGAGCCTTATTTGCTGGCTCCAACCACCAATTCAATTTATGTCTACTGGATTACGTCGGAGGAGACAACCCGTTCCTATGGGGAATACGGCCCAACCGGCTCTTATGGGTATACCAGAAGCGCAAAGACCTACGAATTGGAAGGATTAAAGACTGTAGACGAGAATAGGTGACAGGCTCCATCCACACCTACGGGTAGAATCTAGGAGGTCGCTTCTTCATGAAGGAAAGCCTCAGTGAGGCAGCATACACAGCCCTCGCTACTGTCGGGGCATGCGGAGACTGGTGCGGCAAATGCCCTCATTTTCCGAAAGAATGCTCAGGCTGCCATGCTAAAGCAGATACATGCGGGTTTTTGAAATGCCTGGCCGGACGTGGACTTGAGCATTTCGGCGAGTGCGCCAGTTTCCCTTGCGAGGACCTGGTCTCATTCGTGCCCGATGATAGGCTGCCCAAAGGGTTCCATATCGAGAGCCTGAGATATAGGACCGAAAATGGTTTGGACAAGTGGTTGCAACGGTTCCCGCAGGAATGGAGTCATCTGATGAAATAGTAGATGGGCGGAGATGGGTGGCCTATAGCCCATTCGGCATGGGTGGAGCGGGGCCCGCCTATCTAGACGTTGCCCTTCCTCGCACGAAAGGATCGAAGAGGGGGAGGATCATGGATACCAGGTTGAAATCTGCTTATATCCTGTCAATCGTCATTGCGGTTTTGGCGCTGGTCGCAAGCGCGGGCGGGCTCTTTATCGGGAATCTATATCGAGATAGCAGTGCCTTTATTATGGCGGGGTGGTTCGGCAACGACTTGGTGACGCTCTCTGTAGCTCTTCCATTGTTGGTCGGTGCTCTGGTCCTGTCGATGAAGGGTTCGCACCGGGCACAACTGGTTTGGTTCGGAATCCTGGATTATATGCTCTATAATTACGCCTTCTACGTCTTCGGAGCCGCGTTCAACCGTTTTTTCCTAATCTACGTGGCGCTGTTTACCCTGTCGATATTTGCCCTCATTTTCGGGCTAGCAAAGATCGATGTCGACCAAATCGGCCACAAGTTCCAAGCCAAGACCCCCCTCAAATGGGTTAGTGGCTACATGATGCTTTGGGCGACCTTGTTGGGGGCGGCATGGATCACACAGGCGCTGATCTTCGCCGTAACCGGGCATCTTCCGCCAAGCGGCCTGGGCGAGGGCGGTATCAAGCTGGTAGCAGCCCTGGATTTGTCATTTGTGGTATCGGGGCTGGTATTGGCGGCTATCTGGCTATGGAAGCGCCGTCCCTGGGGGTATGTGCTATCAGTGATCTTCAACGTCAAGGGGGCTGTCTATACGCTGGTGCTAACCGCGGGTTCGCTATCCCAGGCTAGAGCCGGCCTAGAGGGAGCGATGGACCTGGTGCCGCTATGGGTTTTCCTCGGGCTAGGCAGCTTGGTCTCCTCGGTGCTCTTGCTGAGGAATATGCAGTCTTAAGGGATAGAGTCGAGCCGGTGTTGATTGGGGGCATGGAGACACCCTCGCTCTTCGACTCTGCTGAGCTTGGACCTGATGAGTGGCCAACAAAGCTTAGACTTATGACTGTACAAGTGCAGGCGGACAGCAGACTGTGGGTGCACTCACTACAAAGTCGAAAGAGAATAGTGAAATAAGGTGGGAATAATCAGCTTTTCCTCAAGCGTCCTAATGCCTCTTCTACTCCCCATGCCTGAAACCTGAGGAGCAGCTTATTCTCTGCATCTGAGGGATCTATCCATCCTAGCCTATGATCATCGAAGCCTCGCTGTGTCCTTTTTGTGGGCAAGGATATTATCGACGAGCTGGAGAAGCGGCAGATGGAATATATCCTGGGGGTTCGCATGCGTGCCGTCAAAGAGGTGTGGGAGGATGTCCTCTCGCGGGTTGGTCGCTATCGCGACGTCGAAGACAACCTCAAGGTGAAGGAAGTCTGGGTTGGTGACAGACGTTATGTGCTATGCTACAACCCCGAGGAGGCAGCCAAGGACAAGGCCAGTAGAGAGGCCATCCTTGAAGCCTTGGAGGAGGAGCTGGAGAGGAATCCCAAGGCGCTGGTGAAGAACCGTGGGTACCGCCGGTTTCTCAAGATAGACGGTAAGGCCATCAGCATAGACAAGGATAAGGTGGCCGAGGAGGAGCGCTTTGATGGTAAGTTCGTGTTGAGGACTAACATCACGTTATCAGCCGATGAGGTCGCTTTGAGGTATAAGGACCTTTGGATGGTAGAGGCGTTCTTCCGGGCCACCAAGAGCCTGCTGGAGACAAGGCTGGTATTCCACAGGTATGACGACACGATCAGGGGCCACATCTTCTCGAGCTTCCTTGCGCTGCTGTTAAGACACGAGCTCATGAGCTCTCTTGCACTTCGTGGAGAGAAGCCTGAATGGGCCGACATCGTGCGGGATCTTGCGGCCCTGCAGGAAGTCGAGGTGGAGCAGGACGGTCGTCGCTACCGTCTACGCTTGCCCCTTCAAGGGGTCTGCGGTAAGGTGTTCCAGGCTGTAGGGGTCG
>JABLXJ010000035.1 GCA_013178125.1 Bacillota bacterium
TGGACACCTCCCGGTCGGGCCCCACCACGTTGTTGACCATCACCGTCTCCCGGGTGGTGGGCCCCACGTCGACCACCTGTTCCTGGGTGGTCCCGTCCCGGAACATGTAGGTGATAATCACCCGGGCCGGGGAGAGATTGGGGTTCATGAGGGTGAGGTACTCCTCGAAGACGTCCCTTCCGGTGTAGCCCTCGGCGAAGTAGAGGTTGTGGGGCGCCCCGTCCCCGGAGGAGGAGGTCTTTTCCTCCGCCTGCCCAAAGGGAAGGGCAAAAAGCCCCCCTACGCTTAGGGACCCTCCCCTCCCCCAAGCCAGGGAGGGAAGGAGAAGGGCGAGGAGGAGAAAAATAAAAAGAAGGCAGAGGTAAGAAATGAAAAGGCGGCCTTTTGTCTTAAATCTTTCCATGGCCTTTTCTCCCCCGTTGTTTTATAAAGAAGGTCTGATTTATGAGTATTTCACGGTCTTGTTATTACCTTTTTAAGGTAAATTTTAGATCCGAGTTGAATTGATTTCAAGAAAGCGAGCGGCTCATGCCAAAGATTCGGTCACGTCAGAGATTCCGCTGAAAATTACTTGAGGGACTCCCCCTTCACTTCTCGTCCATGTAACCGGCGAACCCGTAGAAGATGAGGCTGGCCGAATCGGTATTGGGGATCAGCCCCATGTGATCACAGCACTATGGATTAGGGCTGCAAGTAGGTTTTTGTTTAAATCTCGCGGGGGAAAAATGCTTTTTGCTGATAGAGCCGCGGTATATATGCTGGGTCTGCTGGATGGCGAAGGAGGGGGCATGGGCAGTTATCAAGAATCGGGGAGCCCGAGCGATTTCTCTCATCTCAAAGCGCGCATCGGCGAGTTGATGCCTTATCTCAAGGAAGAGCTTTCAGCTCTGATCGCCATTCCGTCAGTCTCCGAGGCCGGCTATCCGGAGAATACGCGGCCGACGCTCCTACAGGCCCGCGACGCGGTCATTGAGCTGTTTCGGGAAGCCAGCTGTGAGCAGGTGCAGTCGGTTGACCTGAAAGATACCGCACCCCTCATCGTGGCCGAGATCCCCGCACCCCCCGGAGCCCCGACGGTGCTCCTCTACAGCCACTACGACGTCGTCCCCGCCGGCGACGAGTCGGAATGGCACTCGCCTCCCTTCGAGCCGACCGAGCGCGACGGAGCCATCTATGGACGAGGCGCTGCCGATACCAAGTCGAACATCGTCGCCCTCGCCGGAGCGCTGCGAGCCTGGGATGGGAGGCCGCCCGTGGGAATCAGGGCCATTATCGAAGGCATGGAAGAAGTCGGCGGCGGGTCCCTTCTTTCCTACGTGGCCGAACATCCCGAGCTCTTTACCTCAGACGTCATGTTTATCGGCGACATGGGCAATGTGCGGCCGGGGGTCCCCACTCTTACCGTAGCCCTGCGAGGTATGGCCATGGTCACGGTCGAGGTACGGACCTTGGCATCCGCCAAGCACAGCGGGCAATATGGTGGAGCTGCGCCGGACGCGCTGCTGGCGCTGTTGCGCGCGCTGGCTTCCCTCCACGACGACCATGGCGATGTCGCGGTCGAAGGCCTGCGGCGCGAGGAGTGGACGGGCGGTGGCAACACCGAGGAGGAGTTCCGGGCTCTGGCCGAGGTTCTGGAGGGCCTGCCCCTCATGGGTACGGGGACGCTTGGTTCCCGGGTCTGGTCCGGACCGGCAATCACCGTCACCGGCATCGACGTCCCCACGGTGGAAAAGGCGGTCAACGCAGTCTCCCCGTACGCGCGGGCATCCCTGAACCTGCGCGTGCACCCCCAGCAGGACGCCGGGGAGGCTCAGGCGGCACTCATGCGTCATTTGGAGGAGGCCATACCTTTCGGCATTCGCATGGAGGTGCACGCCGGTGCGACAGGCAACGGCTTTGCCGCCCGCACGGACAGCCCCGCCTATCGGGCCGCCCGGGAGGCGTGGTCGGCAGCCTGGGGGACGGAGGCGGTGGCAGTGGGAAGCGGGGGGTCGATCCCCCTGGTGGAAGCGCTAGGCCGTGCCGTACCCCACGCGGACGTGCTGATGGCAGGCACAACAGATGGATTTGCCAACATCCATGGCCCAAACGAAAGGGTGCTGCTGGATGAATTCGAGAAGACCGTGCTGGCAGAGGCCGACCTTCTCGGACGCTTGGCCTCACTCCCGGGATGGGGGGTAGGACCGTGAACGACAAACCCGAAGATTTCGAGACTGAAGCGGCCGATACCGAAGCAGTTGGGGCTTCTCTGAACGCGACCGATTCCGGCACAAACAAGCGGTCGAGGAGACTCCGCAACCCCAAGGACGAGGCCAAGGGCCCGGGCCTGGTGCAGCGCGCCATGACCTTCATCGAGCGGGTAGGCAACAAGGTGCCCCACCCGGCTATCCTGTTCCTCGCTCTCATCCTGGGTCTGATCATCCTCTCCCAGATCCTGGTATGGATCGGGGTCAGGGCCACCTACGAGGTGGTGGTTCCTCCAACGGTCGAGGTAGAGGAATCCGATCTGGGCGGGTCGACCGGGCCGTACGACGTGCTGCCACCCGGGCATGTGGATGCAGAGGACTACAAGGTGGAGACGAGGACGGCGGAGATCAAGAGCCTTCTGGACGGTAACGGCATCCGCTTCCTTTTCACCTCGTTCGTCAGCAACTTCATGAGTTTCACGGCCATGGGCATCATCCTCATCGTAATGATCGGGGTGGGGCTGGCGGAGTCCTCGGGACTCATTGGCGCTCTCATCCGTAAACTGGTGGACATATCATCGCCCGCTTCGCTCACCTACATCATCGTGTTTCTGGGCATCATGTCCAGCATCGCCTCCGATGCGGGCTATCTGGTACTCATCCCGCTGGGGGCGGCGGCGTTCATGAGCGTGGGGCGTCACCCGCTGGCCGGCATGGCGGCGGCCTTCGCCGGCGTGGCCGCCGGTTTCGGCGTGAACCTCCTCATCACGCCGACAGACGCCGTCCTTACAGAAATCACCAACGAGTCTATCGCGCTCGTCAACCCAGCCCATTCCATCGGCATCACCGCCAACCTGTGGTTCGGGATCGGGTCTACTATCATGCTCACCATCGTCATGGGGCTGATCTGCACGCGCATCGTCGAACCCCGCCTGGGTGCCTACAATCGCTCCAAGGCTCCAGCCAACGGCACGGCTAAAGCCGCTGATGAAGCCGCCAGCACGGTCTCGCCTGCCCTCGAGTCGAAAGGCCTGCGCTGGTCGGCCCTGGGCATCCTGGGCGTAATCGTGGTGATCGCTCTGCTCACCTTCATTCCCGGAGCGCCCCTGCGCGACCCCGAGACGGGCAGCATCATCGGCACTTCTCCCTTCATGGACAGCCTGATCGTGATAATCGCCATCGTGTTCCTGGTCGCCGGCGCGGTCTACGGTAAAGTCACGGGGACTATCAAGAACGCCACCGAGGGCATCGAACATATCACTAAGGGTTGGGCGGGCTTGGCCGGGCTACTCTTCCTTTTCCTGCTAATCGCCCAGTTTATCGCATATTTCAACTACTCCAACATCCCCCAAGTGGCGGCCGTCAAGCTGGGAAACGCGCTGCAGGGGCTCAACATCGCCGACATCTGGCTTCTAATCCTGGCTATACTGATCACCCTGGTGGTGGGCATCATCATGCCGCAGGCCATCGCCAAGTGGGCGCTCCTGGCTCCCATTTTCATCCCCCTCTTCTTAACTCTTGGCATAGAACCCCAGTACGTGCTGGCCGCGTACCGGGTCGCCGACTCGCCTATGAACATCGTTACGCCAATCATGGCATACTTCCCGCTCATCGTCGTGTTCGCCAGGCGTTATGATAAAGATTCGGGTATAGGTACCGTGGTGGCACTCATGCTGCCGTACTTCCTGATCACGACGGTGGCGTGGATCGTTTTCTTCGTAATCTGGTACCTACTCGGTATTCCGATGGGAGTGTGAGCAGCAGGGTTTATACCAGAAACAACGCCGGGGTCATGGCCATCCTATGCCTGGTGTCCTGTTTCTCGCTTATCGTAAAAAGCCATTGGCGGACTGACCTGATTGTTGCTTTGCCATATGATCCGCATAGCCTGCCAGCTTAAAGGAACACAAAATACTTTACCTTCCATATATGAGCTTTCCAACAAACCAAGCAGGCCGGGAAACCTTACCTGGCCTGCTTCCATGATCCTGGTGGGGGAGGATGGATTCGAGCCTTCTACCCATTATTCAGCAAACGATCAACACAACTTTTGGATTTCATAGGAAAACGGGATCATATCGATGCTGCCCGGAAATAGAGGATTAGGAACCCAACCACCACCACGGAACGGCGATCACCTTGCTGTGGAGATGACGAAGAGAGCTCCCTGTGTGCACTAGAACGCCCCGTATTGCCCGAGGATGTTCCTGGAGGAACGCAAGGAGATTCTTGATATCGTTATAGGAAGGCCGGGTGGTCATCTTGACCTCGACCGCCACCAGGTCCCTGCCTTGCTCCAGGACAAAATCCACCTCCTTGCCTCCGGAGGTCCGCCAGAAGTAGATGCCGACTCGGGGAACCTGCAGTTCCGCGTCTGCGCGCAGTTGCAGATGGACCAGGCATTCGAAGAGGCCCCCCAGCTCTCGCGCGTCACGTAGGGATTCCACGTCATGATAGCCGGCAAGAAAGGCGCTCAGCCCTGGATCGATAAAATACAGCTTGGGGGACTTGACGATACGCTTGCTGCGGCTGGCGGTGAAGGCTGGCACTCTCACCAGTAGGTTTGATACCTCGAGAAGCTTGAGATAGCGGTAAACGGTAGGCTGGCTTATGCCGGTATCCCGCGCCAGGGCGCTCTGGTTCAGGACGTTGCCTGTCCGCAGGGCCAGCGCGCCGAGGAGGCGGCGGAAATCGACCAGGTTCTCTATCTGGGAAAGCTCCCTCAAGTCCCTCTCCAGGTAGGTCCTGACGTAGCTTTCCCACCACAGCAAAACGTCCCCGAGCTCGCTCAAATTAAAGAGAGGCGGCATACATCCTCTAAGAATGTAAGGTAAAGGGTCTTCCTTCCTCGCGCTCCCCTCATCCAACTGGAAGTCTTTTTCCATGATCTGAGCAAGCCTGGACGGCTTGCCGCCCTTCCCCCGCATCTCCCGATAGGTGAAGGGCAGCATCTCCAGGTATATAGCTCTGCCTGCCAGGGACTCCGTCACCTTGCTCATGAGGAGTAGGTTGGATGAGCCCGACAGCAGGAAGCGCTTCTTGCGCTTGCTGCGATCCACCTCCAGTTTGACTGCCTCTAGTGTCCGCGGCGCTTTCTGTACCTCGTCGACAATTACCTTGCCGTGTCCCTCCCAGAGGGATCCAGGGTCCTCTCTCGCCTGTCCCAGCAGCGAGAAGTCATCCAGGTTAATGTAGTGAAATCCCCTGAATTCGTTCCTCAAGAATGTGCTCTTTCCTACCTGGCGAGGCCCGGTTATCACCACTACCGGAAAGGAGCTTAGTGCTGATTCGACCTTGGGCCCTAGGTCTCGCCGTCTATATTCAATTTCGTGCTCTGAATAAATATCATTCATAGTATGAATAATAATTTGCCAGCGTTTTCTTGTCAAATGCAGCTCCTCAGCATCCCTAAACACCTGCCCGAAAACCCTTGTGGTACCGGCCTGGCATAGGAGGGCGTTGACCATTTGCAGGTCGGGTTCTTCTCGTGCTCCTCTTCTCCCCTCCGGATGATCAGGAAATGCGGCTTCTTCGTGGTCATAAATGATCGACAAGGGTTGTGGTTAATCGTTTTGATGAAGAAATCGCAACACGTTGCTTCGCATGTCAAGACTCTGCCTCAGAGTGGTTATTGGTCGTTTAGCAGGCCTTTTAGTTGGAATATCTGGTTGAACCGCGACGGATGGATATTCCGTTGCCCTTTCTCATAAGCTCCCAATATAAACAGCCAGGCCAGGGGGGAACACCTCTGACCTGCTTTCTTATCCCTGGTGGGGGAGGATGGATTCGAACCATCGAAGGCTGCGCCAACGGATTTACAGTCCGGAAAATGCGGTTGCTATCGGTTCTCGACTGTGGGTCTAGGTGGCTCTGTATTGCGTTTTACCTGCGGTTTTGCAAGAAGCGAGTTGTTCTCGGTTGCCCTCAACTTCGCCCAGCTGCCCTCAGCGATATTGACCATTTGTTGACCGAGGCGCCCTATTTTAAGTCCAGCTCCTCGATGAATCCTTTGAATATCTCAAATACGTACTGGCGGAACTGCTGACCATCCAAACCAGGGAAAGCGTTTGGCGGCCTCTGGTGGAATACCATGTTTATCCCCTTTGCATTGGGACTCCCGAAATAGTCGGCCATGTTCTTCAGAAAAGACTTGAACCACTTTGCATAGGTAGCGTTCGTACGTTTGAGACTACCGAGTCCCTCCAGTATCTCTTGCCTCAATTCGGGACATCGCGCCAGTATATCGAATATGTAGTAGAGATCCTTTTCCTTCTTGGCCGTCACCTGACGTCTGGAAAATGTCAATCCTTTGTTGAAGATGAAGGCCCCTGGCGAAGGTACCAGTAGCATGACTGGTGTGGTGACGCTGTGAAGCGGATGGTCGTCTATCACGACTTCCATGGCGGCAGAAACAATGATATCGGCATATCTTAACGGGAGAGCAAGCAGGTTATCCTGAACCTCGATAGCCCTATCCCCTCCCCTTCCGATCATGGGCGTAAAGAACTCCAGTTCGAGATGGTTGCCTTCGATTTCTCCCGAGTAGATCAGCGCCGGATGCTGAGAGGAGTCGCGTGGCTCGGGGTGTAAGCCCGCATCCTGCAGTAACTCGTAGAGGTTCTTTCCCCTGTTTGTGATCCGTCTTCCAACCATCAAATCGAATTCCTGGGTCAGGAGCGGAGTCCTGGCCTTATCTCCCACCAGATAGTGGTAATAGACAAGAGGCGCCCAACCACCCGCGAAGACGACCTCGGAGAGATACTCCCCAAGAATCTCAATGACCTTGAACAGGCTGTTCTTGAAGGTCTTCTCCACTGCGTATCATCCCTCGATGAGTTTCTTCAACCGGCGCTTGTAAAGATATTCAGCTTGTTCCTGTCCCCGCAAGGGATACTTATACAGGTCGAGATATAGTTGCAGATCCGACACGACCCAGAGACCGTCTACCTGGTGCATCCGATGAAAAGCGGAGTGCTTGTAGTGCGGGTAGCATAAAATGATGTTAGCCCCTCTTTCTACCTCTCTCAACTTAAGCCGCCGCTCGAGGAATTCCCTGCAGCTCTCATCCTTTAAATATATATGCACTTCGTTATAGACAGCGTGAGGTGCCACCAGGTTGGCTCCGGCCTGGAAGGACAGCGCGTACGATAGGCCTTTATGCCCTCCCACATCGCGCAATCTGTCGAGTATCTCCCCAGGACCATCAGCCAGACAGAAATAGCCTTTTTCCTCGTTCTTGCGGTAGTCGTATGCGCTCACCCAGTCCTCGAGAAGGCTTTTCGCATCCAGCAACTTATATTTTCTACCCTCTTTCCCGAAATAGCCCCTTATCTCAAGCTCCCTCATCATGCGGGAGACAAACCCAGGGTCGAGATCGGCTGCTTGGGCTACCTCCCTGACACCCCAAGATCTGCTCCTATCTTCAAGAGCTACCCTGAGTATCAGCGATGCTTTATCGGAGAAGGGCCCGCGCCCCAGCCTTCTTTCCGGATACTTGTTGGGAAACCCCTCGCGTTCTATATATATTCCTTCACAAGAGATATATGCATTTCCTGAAAGGTCGATGAAAGAGACCCCAGCGCCCTTGCACTCATCCCTCTTCTCCTTGCTCAGGTAATCCGACAGGATCAGCGGGACTAAACCATGACCCCGATCGGCATACGACACAAGGCTTGCCAGTTTGCTCCGCAATATCGCCGCACTCTTTGATGAAAGGACTTCAACGGCTGCTTTGAACCGCTTGCCTTTGATCGATATCGAAGCGATATAATCGGGCGAACCGGCTTGTCTTTTCTTGGCAGGGGATATCTCAAACCTCAACCCAGGAACGGGTAGGATCTCCTCGATGCCATTCCTTAATCTATCTACGATTTCCGCCTCTATCATGATGCTCTTATCATTATGTTGTCCATATGGACATCATTTTAATTATTAGCATCATCCATGTCAAGGCTTGTGGTGATCATCCGGGCATTGGCTTGCGTGCCGCGTACAAGGATGTTGATCATTTGTTGACCGAAATGGCTGTCTTGTCCTGGCATCCGCGAAGAATCCTTGTCTTCTAAATGAGTTATTATATGGATAGGTTGCGAGGTAGAAGGAGGGCCGGCGATGGACTTGGAGGAGGTAAAGGCAGTTCTTTCCAACCAGAAGCAGATTCTTGCCGAAAAGTTCAAGATTAAGGAAATAGGTGTCTTCGGTTCCTACGTAAGGGGGAGCAAGGAGAACTCAGCGATATAGATATCCTCGTCGAGTTTGGTGAACCTGTGGGCTGGGAGTTCATAGACCTTCTTGAATATCTTGAGGATGTATTAGGGCGAAAAGTCGACTTGGTAACACCCAACGCGCTGAGGCCGCAATTCAAGGAAAGAATTATGAGAGAGGTAGCTTACACATGAGGGACCGACCTTACATGCTCTTCCTTGAAGACA
Source organism: Bacillota bacterium (assembly GCA_013178125.1). Taxonomy (NCBI): domain Bacteria; kingdom Bacillati; phylum Bacillota; species Bacillota bacterium. The sequence goes on from JABLXJ010000035.1 coordinate 8,618, forward strand.
TACTGAGCTCCATTGAGAAGATGCGTCAAGCAATCGGAGCCTCCTGCGCCGGATCCTCTCTCGCTCTACAACGATGATGCTGTTTGCCGGCTTGTCTAAGGGGATCAAATCCAAGACTTTTCTCAAAAACATCAGGGTCTGTTCCCTGCTGTAATCGCCGCCTCTGAACAGGATAGCACCCGGGCCCCCTTCTTGCGTGAGGGCTAACAGGCGTGGGTAATCCAGATCCGCCGTCATCACGATCATATCGTTGGCTTTGGCATGGCATGGTAGTGTTTCGTCCGTGGCCTTAGTATATCTCGATCTCAGAGGCATGAACTGCTTCGTATCCCTGTTCTCGCAGCGAGACAGCCAACCCCGGGGAGAGGGGCATGTCTACAAGAAAGCTCACTTGGCTATCTCCAGGGCCTCCTCTTCGTTATGAAAAGCGGCGAATCGCAAGGCCTCGTCGATGTCCCCGGGTTCCAGGTAGGGGTACTCTTTCAGTATCTCCTCCTTCGTCTCACCCGAGGCGAGCAAGCCTAACAATCTGGAAACGGGAAACGTCAGTCCCCTTATGCAGGGCTTTCCGGTACATATTTCCGGGTCTATCGTTATCCGCTCGAACTTCATCACCACCATCTTCTCTCTTTATTTATGATACCTCTTGTCATAAACCGTGTCGTTTGGCCTGTTGTGCTAGGGCCATGAAGATCACCACGGCCAGGCACCGGTAGCCTCCTAGATATGCACATGGCCTATCGTAATCCTTGAACTCTATCTGCACCGTCGTCGAACCTCCTCTTACTTGCAAGGCGATACCCGCAGTAGATAGTGTCAGAAGAGGAAGGCTGAGCCTTGAACACAATTAACTTGACGCTATCTGCGAAAGTACACTTATATAATATGGTATATTATGGCAGCATACAACGGAACGTACGCTTACCTGACAGGATAACCATAACTCATGCTGCCCTTGTGCTTATCTCGTGAACTCGAGTTCCTCAAGAAACCGGATACAGGTCTCGAAAACCTCGTTGAAAGAAGGGAGATCCGCTATTTGATGACGCAATGAGTTGTTCCAAGACGCTGCAAAATTATTCCTTCTCTCCATAAGCTCTTCGATATCAGGTTCTATCCCCTTTGTCCTTAATTTTTCGGGCAGGGCTCTTAAGACATCGTCCATATTTATTAAAGCCCTCAAGCTGACGATGTCATAGATGTCTCTAGGTCGTGTACGTTCGAATACGGTCCTTATCTTCTCGGCCATTATCTCCTCGAGGCTATAACAGCTCACGCTTGCTCCCAAATCGTCGGAGTAAGGATGTATTATCGCCCGGCGGCTTGCTTCGAGCAATATGGGCTCCTTCGACGGGAGCGTCAGGTCGATCTTGATGTTGATGGGAGGCACCGCCGGCCTGAGCATGCGAAACCTGGTAATTCCCTCAAAGCCGTTTATATTCTCCTTAATAACGATATCGCTTTCGAAAGAGATGCCGCTCTCCTCTCCGGCCCCTTCAACCGCACCAGCGATAGCCTCCTTGATATCTATGAGGCTTCTTTCCTCTAGCAGTGTAAAATCAAGGTCATCTGAGAACCTGTAGTCCTCAATATAAGCTTTCCTGATTCCAGTCCCGCCCTTGAGCACTACTCCCACAGCATCCATATGTTTGAGTAGCCAGTTCTGCGCGTAATCCCGCTGGATGGTAGTCTCCGGAAGAGATAGTTCTCTTGCTTTGCCCCTTATCTCGAGCGCGGTAATCATTCCAGTTCTCCCAGGCTCTTTTCGTCCAGGTTTACCATCAGCCTCCAGCGAGCATTGCGCACGCCCTCTCCCGGCATAGTGGGATCGAGCAGCAGGTAATTCCTCGTGTTAACCGGAGGCAGGTCGACGTTCAACCCCAGGTAATCACAGAGGTAGCCGAGACGTCGATTGACCCCAGTGTTCCCGAAGCGTTCAAGGTAACCGATCATCCTCTCCCAATCGAATTCTCCCTTCTTCAAAGCCTTTGCCACCTCTATGACGCCGCCCGCATATTGGGGCAAATCAAGACAGTCAATGATGGTCTTCTCTCGGTCGGTAATATTTATCTGGGTCTCCCCTATCCATTCCTTTCTTAACCCGAAGAACTTGCGCTCAACAACCCTTACGACTCTGAATCCCAAGCCCAGCACTTCTATCTTCTGCTTCTTCTTGCGGCCCGTGGTCTGGATGAAGACCACTCCGGGCGGCTGCTCGGTCAACCCGTAGTGGTGTAGCGCGCTCCAATAGGCGATGGAGTAGGGATCGACGAGCATTGAGGCTATAAGGAATTCGTGCAGGGTGTACTTTCCCTTCTCCGCGCCCAGGGGTATGATCATGTACTTACCTTGCTCCAGGCGTTCCACCCACCCGCGCCTTTCCAGGCGATAAAGTAGATCCCCTGCCAGATTAGCCTCTCCGCCTAGGACCTTTTTGGCCTGGTCAAGCGTAAAGGTCGGACCTAGAGCCGCAAGTTCATCGATCAATCGTATTCTCATTATAATACACCATATTAGTTATAATTACGATTATAGTGTAGCTTAATGTGAATCTCACGGACAAGGCTGCGTCTTTGCTCAGGCCGTTAGTGCTTATGCTCTTGCCATATCAGTTCCTTGCACGGAATTGCCCCGTGAAGCTTGCTCGCGGTTATCTTATCCTGTAGGCCTGACATCGCGCCTGAATCTGCCACAGTCAGTCCTGCCATCATGATCCGGCCGTATTCAACCATATTGATTATTTTTAATCGGCATTTGCAGATTTTCTAGATCAGTTTAGCCATTTGTCTGGAAATCCTCGGTAGCGTCAAGTTAATTGTGTCCGAAGCTCAACCTTCCTCCCAAACCAGATCCTTAAACCCCCTGAGTTTCCTTCGGGAAAGCTTTTCGTTCTCGGATTTCAAAACGAGGTAGAGGACGGTCAACA